>JBCDGN010000048.1:0-29969 GCA_038751255.1 Pseudomonadota bacterium | reverse complement strand
GGGGGGGGGGGGGGGGGGGGGGGGGGGCCCCCCCCCCCGCATTTGCCTCGCCGCCGAGGTTTCCAAAAGGCTATCACTCAAATCAGGTGTCGAGCGCTTCCACGGCCGCAATGAAAGCTTCGCCGCGCTTCTCGAAATTGGGATATTGATCGAAGCTTGCCGCTGCAGGTGCTAAAAGCACGGTGTCGCCGTCTTCAGCCTCCGCGGCAGCCAAGGCCACCGCGCGGTCCATCGTTTCACAAATCTCGACTTCGACCGCGCTGAGCTGCAGCGCGAAGTCACGGGCCGAATGCCCGATCAGATAGGCCTTCCGCACAGCGTCGAGATGCGACCCAAGTGCTGCAATACCACCCTCTTTGCCAAGACCGCCCGCGATCCAACGAATATTCGGGAAGGCTTGCAAAGCTTGTGCGGCGCTATCGACATTCGTCGCCTTGCTGTCATTGACGAAACGAACTCCTTGGCGCATCGCAACCGTCTGGCTGCGATGTGGCAAGCCTTCGAAACTCTCAAACCCCTGTGCGATCTGCCGCGGCGCGAGCCCAAGCGCGCGCAGTGCTCCAAAGGCCGCGCAGGCATTTTGATGATTGTGTCGCCCGGGCAACCCGGCGATTTCTCTGAGATCGATATTGGCGACCTGGCGTGCCTGACGCCACTCCGCCAAAAAACCCTTTCGGGCAAAGATGGACCAGCCGGTGCTTGAGAGCTTTTGTGTGACGGAAACCCTGATCACACGCATATCTTCGGCGCCCTCCGAGAGCTGATTGGCCAAATAGCGCCCCTCATTCTCATCGACGCCAATCACCGCTCGATCGGGCCCACCTTCTGCGAAAAGACGTCTTTTTGCGGCAAAATACCCCCCAAGGCCCCCATGGCGATCCAAGTGATCTGGAGAAAGATTGGTGAAGACGGCAATATCCGGTGTCAGCGCCCTGGCAAGCTCGGTCTGATAGGACGAAAGCTCTAGAACGACCACATCGCCATCTTCAGGCGGTTCAATGTCCAAGACCCCTCGCCCAATATTGCCGGCCAATTGGCTGCTCTTACCGGCTGCGGTGAGGCAATGATCAATCAAGGCTGCTGTGGTCGACTTGCCGTTGGAGCCGGTGACTGCAACGACCCGTGGGGCGACGTCGTAGCGGTCCCACTCGGGGCGCGCGAGCGATCGAAAAAAGAGACCGATATCATTGTCGACCGGAACGCCTGAGTCCCAAGCGGCTTCGATGACCGGATTGGGTTGGGGATACAAATGCGGGATTCCTGGGCTCACCACCAAAAGCGCTACGCGCGCAAAACCACCCGGTTTGGTCAGATCTTGGACCGTGTAGCCGTCTGCCGCTGCGCGGGTGCGTGCCTCCGCGCTGTCGTCCCATAGAACTGGCTCTGCGCCCCCTTCTGCAAGCGCTTTCGCGGCCGCCAACCCAGATCGTCCGAGCCCTAAAACGGCGACCCGGCTTCCTGACACGCCACGGACCGGAATTACCAAGAAATTTGCGCCTTGTCGCGAAAAAAGGCTCCGGTTGGGCCATCATCAGGCAGGGTTGCCAGCCAGAGAGCTGTTTCAGCGCCTTCAGAGGCGCTCCGCGTCGCGCTAGGGCCGCCCATGCGCGTGCGCAGCCAGCCCGGGCACATCGCATTGATCTTCACCGATTGCGGCAGTTCCCGGGACAGAGCTTTGGTGATGGCATTCAAAGCCGCCTTGGCAACACCATAAGGCCCTGGTCCCCCCAATCCTTCGCTGAAACTTCCCCAGCCCGAAGAGACGTTGACGATCCGCCCATAGCCTCGTGCCCCCATATGGGGCGAGAGAAGCCGGATCAATTCATAGGGCGCATGGACCATCACTTGCATGGCTTCAATGAAATCCTCCGGCGCCCGCAACATCGAGCCTTCATGGAGGACGCCAGCATTGTTGACCAAAACGTCAATCTCTCCCGCATCGTCTAGAGAGGTCGCAAAGCCTTCAGGCCGCATCAAGTCAAGCTTGATTGCCTTGGCGCCAATCTCGCGCGCCGCCAACTCGCCAGAAGATGCATTTCGCGAGGCAATGATCACCTCAAGCCCCTGGTCGATGAGCCCCTTTGAGATCGCTAGACCGAGCCCCCGATTGCCCCCGGTGACAAGCGCACGATAGGCCATCTTACCGCACTTTCAGAGTGGCCAAGCCGACCAAGGCCAGGATCAGCGATATGATCCAGAAACGGATCACGATTTGGGGCTCTGCCCAGCCCTTTTGTTCGAAATGGTGATGAATTGGCGCCATGAGGAAGACCCGTTTTCCTGTACGCTTAAAGTAGGCGACTTGAATGATCACCGATAGGGCCTCGACGACAAAAAGCCCGCCGACGATGGCCAGAACAATCTCGTGTTTTGTTGCGACCGCGATCGCGCCGAGCGCACCACCAAGGGCGAGGCTGCCCGTATCGCCCATGAAAACTGCCGCGGGCGGGGCGTTGTACCATAGAAATCCAAGCCCGCCTCCGATCAGCCCCGCGGTAAAAACCAAGATCTCACCAGTTCCAGGCACATAATGCACTTCGAGATAGTCGGTGAAATCAACTCGACCCACCGCATAGGCGATCACGCCCAGTGTGCCTGCCGCAATCATTACCGGCATGATTGCGAGCCCATCCAAGCCATCGGTGAGGTTTACCGCGTTCGCGGCTCCAACGATAACGATGATCGCGAAGGGGATGAAAAAGACCCCCAAATTGAGCAATAGGTCTTTGAAAAACGGCAAGGCAAGTTTGTTGGTGAGCATATCAGGGTGGAACCAAGCGGCCCAACCGGCCGCGAGCGCGGCAACCACAATCCCAATCCCCAGTCTCAGCCGCCCCGAGACGCCAGCCACAGTCTGCTTGCTCACTTTGGCATAGTCATCGGCAAAACCGATCACGCCAAAACCAATGGTCACCAAAAGCACCATCCAAACATAAGGATTGTCGAGACGCGCCCAAAGCAAGGTTGAGACCACCAGCGCCGAGAGGATCAATAAGCCGCCCATTGTTGGCGTTCCAGCTTTGGTCTGAAGGTGGCTTTCTGGTCCATCAGCACGGATCGGCTGACCCTTTTTTTGTTTTTTTCTCAGCATATTGATCAACGGTCGACCAAAGAGAAATCCAAAGCAGAGCGCGGTGAAAAACGCCCCCCCTGCCCGAAAAGTGATGTAGCGGAACAGGTTGAAGAGATCACCGCCATCCGAGAAGGCGGTCAGCCAATAGAGCATTAAGAGGTTCCTCGCACTGCCTCTGGGTCGGCCTGCCCCAATTGCCTTAACGCGTCAACAACCACCGAGACCAGTGATCCTTTCGAGCCTTTGACCAGAACGATATCGTTCGGCTGCACCAGATCGGCCACTTGCGCCGCAAGCTCCGCGGCTTGATCGGCTCTGAGGCCTTGGCGATCAGGCGGCAGCACCGACCACAGCGCAGACATCCGGGGGCCAGAGCAATGCACTTTGTCTGCCGAGACAAGGCTTGGATGCGTCGCAACACCAGCATGAAGCGCAATTTCCTCGGGCCCGAGTTCTAACATATCGCCCAAAATAGCGATCCTTTTGCCGCCTGGTCCCGGCTCGGCCGCGGCAAGTACCTCTAAGGCAGCGCCAAGCGAGGTAGGATTGGCATTATACGCGTCGTCATAGAGTTCAAAACTGCCCTGCGGCAGGGGGATCTCTTCACGGGTGCCACGCCCCGGTGGCGGTCGCCACTCCTCAAGGCCCGCAAGCACTCGTTCTCGGTCAGCGCCCAGCGCGTCGGCCGCCGCGATTACGGCAAGGGCATTCATGGCGAAATGCCGACCCAGGGTATCCAACGCAAATCGGATGGGGTCGCCGCGAAGCTCAGCGGCAATCTCGGTTTTATCCCTTGCGAGCTCGGTGGAAAGCAAGCGATACGGGCTCTCCGCATCCATTCCGAAGGCGATAGGCCAACCGTGCAAGGCAGCAGCGCCCGCCAGGATCGGCGTGGTGTCTAAATCGGCATTGTAGATCGCCGCGCCGTCTGGCTTAAGGCCCGCATATATCGCCGACTTCTCTCGCGCGATCCCGGGGAGCCCATCGGGAAAGGCCTCCACATGAGCTGCGGCCACAGTGGTGATCACCGCAACATCAGGCGCGGCTAGCTCCGCCAGCGGTGCGATCTCACCGGGATGGTTCATCCCGATCTCGATCACCGCGAAATCGGCCTCTTTGGGGCAACGCGCGAGGGTCAGCGGCACACCCCAATGGTTGTTAAAGCTCATCTCCGCAGCGTGAACATTGCCTTCTCGCGCCAGCGCCGCGCGGAGCATTTCTTTGGTCGATGTTTTACCAACAGAGCCGGTGATCGCGGCGATCTTTGCCTGAGATGTCGCGCGACGGTGCTTCGCCATGGCTCTAAGCGCTTCGAGCACATCCGGCACAAGCAAAAGCGGCGCATCCTTGGCGACATCCTCTGGGACCCGCGATACCAGAGCCGCAGAGGCGCCCTTGGCCAACGCATCGGCAACGAAATCATGGCCATCCCGACGATCGGTGAGGGCAACGAACATCTCTCCTGGAAGAATGCTGCGGGTGTCAATGGAAAGGCCGGATGTTGACCAGTCCCCGGTTGTTGCCCCTTCGGTCGCCTCTGCGGCCTCTGCGGCTGTCCAAAGAGGGGTCACGCCACGCCACCATCAAGCGCTGCCACGGCAACGCTTGCCTGCTCCACATCATCGAAAGGCAGGACATCGCCGCCGATAATCTGCCCGGTTTCATGCCCCTTGCCTGCAACGAGCAAAGCATCGCCCGGTTCAAGCGCATCGACACCGCGCAAGATCGCCTCTGCCCGATCACCAATATCCTGCGCCTCGGGACAGCCTTGGCGTACCATGGCTCGGATCAGGTCAGGATCCTCAGAGCGCGGGTTGTCGTCGGTCACAATCACCGCATCGGCGAACTGTGCCGCTGCTTGACCCATAAGCACGCGCTTGCTTCGATCTCGGTCTCCACCCGCCCCCAAAACGACGACCAGACGCCCCAGAACATGAGGTCTGAGAGCCTTGAGCGCCGTCGCAACCGCATCCGGTGTGTGGGCATAATCCACAAAGACGCTTGCCCCGTTGGAGCGCGTGGCCGCCAACTGCATCCGCCCCCGGACGCCGGAAAGGCCCGGCAAGGCGTCAAAAACCGCATCTGGATCTTCTCCGCCAGCGATCACTAGTCCTGCTGCGACAAGAGCATTGCTCGCCTGAAATCCCCCAATAAGGTTCAACCGCGCCAAGCGGGGACGTCCCTGCCAGTTAAACCGCAGATCCTGTCCGCTGCCATCATAGCGCTGCCCGGTTATGCGCAGGGTGCACTCGTCCCGCGTGCCCACGCTGATCACCTCTTGCCCGCGCATCACCGCCAACTGCTCCACAGCGCGGCCTTTAAGATCGTCAAGATTGATCACTGCGATCCCATCTTCGGTTAGAAGGCGCGTGAACAGCCCAGCTTTGGCTTCGAAATAGGCCTCGAAGCTGCCGTGATAGTCCAAATGATCCTGGGTGAAATTCGTAAAGGCCGCCGCCGCCAGTCGCACCCCGTCCAGCCGTCTTTGGTCGAGCCCATGGGACGAGGCTTCCATGGCGAGATGCGTTACGCCTTCTTTCGCCATTGCCGCAATATGGCGGTGCAACGTGATCGGTTCAGGCGTGGTATGGCCCAAAGGGGCCGCATAGGCCCCTTCGATCCCCGTGGTCCCAAGGTTTGCAGCCTTCAGCCCCAATTCAGTCCAAAGCTGACGCGCAAAGGTCGCCACAGAGGTTTTTCCATTTGTGCCGGTGATCGCAACACAGACCTCAGGCTGCGCCCCGAACCAGAGCGCGGCAGCAAAGCTCAAAGCTTGGCGCGGATCTTCGGTGGTGATGATGGCGACGTCATCTGGCACCGTGCCGTCTAAGATGGCAGCCCCCGCCGGATCGGTCAGGATTGCAGCGGCCCCTTGGCTCAGCGCCGCTTCTGCGAAACGTGCCCCGTGAACGGCAGATCCAGGAAGTGCGGCAAACAACATGCCAGGTTCGACCATGCGGCTGTCAATCGCCAGACCAGAGACCCGCACGCCGCGCGCCGCAGGATCATGAAGACCAAGTTGAGAGAGGGCTCTTGAAGATTTTGTGTCGCGTCCCATCCCGGCCTCCAAAGAAGTCACTCGCGTCGCGCCTCTCTTACCCCAGCCGTTTGTGGAGGTTCAATCTCGGGTCTGATGCCGAGCAAAGGGGCTGCACGGCGGATGAGCTCTGCTGCTACGGGCACAGCAATCCAGCCAGCGGTACGACGCTCTTTGCCCAGGATTTGAGTTTTGCCCTCGTCCAAAGTGACGATCACAACGTATTTTGGATCATGCGCCGGAAAAGCCGAGGCAAATGTGGCCAGAACCCGGTCTCTGTAATAACCGCCGCGGGGCTTTGGTTTGTCGGCGGTGCCGGTCTTTCCCCCCACGGCATATCCGGGCACTTCCCCAAAGCTTGCTGTGCCCCGCGAAACCACTTGGCGCAGCATATCGCGCGCCGCGCGCGAGGTTTCTTCCGAGACGACTCGCGGGCCCAGAGTACGCCCAGTCTGACGCAGCAAAGTGGGGTCGACTTTGGTTCCACCGTTCAAGAGCGACGCGTAGCCAGCGGCCAAATGCACCGGGCTGGTGGACAGCCCGTGACCATAGGAAATGGTCATCGCCTGAATTTCCTTCCACGTGTCGGGCACAATCGGTCTGGCGGAGGGGGCTTCAAACAACTGAATTGGCGAGGGATCAAGAAAACCCAGGCTTTCTAGAAACGCGCGCTGCCGAACCCCACCGATTTGCTGCGCCACACGCGCCGTCCCGGTGTTAGAACTTTTGACGATGACATCGGTGGCGCTCAACTGTGGCCCATAATCCTTGAAATCCCGGATCTTGAATTTGCCCCAGAGAAGCGGCTGGGTTGTGTTCACCATGGTCTGGGGGGTCAACAACCCCAGATCAAGCGCTTGGGCAATGGTGAATATCTTAAACACCGAGCCGAGTTCATAGACCCCCTGCACAGCACGGTTGAAAAGCGGGCTATCAGCCTGATCGCCTTCGGTCGGCAAAGGCGGACGGTCGTTGGGGTCGAAATCGGGCAGCGAGACCATCGCCATGACTTCGCCGGTATGGACATCCATGATCACCGCGCTTGCCCCTTTGGCGCGCATCATATTCATCCCACCGGCAAGCACTTCGCGCATGGTCGACTGCACAGTCATGTCGATCGACAATGCAAGCGGCTGACTTTGATTGGCCAAATCTCTCAGGTGGCGATCAAAGGCGCGCTCTACTCCTGAGACACCCACCACCTCCGCTGCCCTGACCCCTTCATCGCCGAAACTGGCACCACCCAGGATATGTGCCGCAAGCGGGCCATTGGGATAGACACGCATCTCTCGGGCAGCGAACAAAAGCCCTGGCTCACCAATCTCATGCACGGCTTGGATCTGTTCGGGAGAGAGGGTCTTCCGCAGCCAGGTAAATTTTCGCCCGCTGTTGAGTTTGGCAAGGACTTCCTCTTCTTTCAGGTCAGGGAAGATTTCGGCAAGTGCCTTCGCCGCCGCTGGTTTATCGACCATCTCGTGGGGATGCGCATAGAGCGCCCGGGTCTCTAGGTTCGTCGCCAATACACGGCCATGGCGATCTATGATGTCCGCGCGGGTTGAGGATATGTTCGATCCACCGCTTAGTCTTGGCTCGACCGGTGCTGTCGTCGCCAGAAGCCCCATGCGCAGTCCAACGGTGACAAAGGCCAACAGAAAGAACATGCCCAAGACCAACAAACGGCTTTCCGCACGTGTTTGTGCGTCATCTCGCATGCGTTCATGGCGGAGCCTGAGATTTTCCTTTTCGATCACATCGGGGTTTTCACCCGCGTCACGCGCTCTCAGAATTGCCGCAAGGGGTCTAAGGGGCCGACGAAGCGGAGGCTCGTCTCCGGGGTAGGCTGTCTCGACCTCACTCATGGAAACTGCCCATCACGGGCATCCGGGGTCTGCTCTGGCGGCTGAATGGTCGCAATATCATCGACCACCTCACCATCAAGCCCGACGGCCAGGACGAGTTCACTATCATCTAACTCATCGCTCTCAAACTCATCGAGATTTGACGGAGGTAGGGGGGGTCTGGGTGGATAAGCGATCCGATCAATATCCCCGAAATGATCTGGGCTCATCGGCAGCAGCCCGAGGCGTTCAAAATTCAAATCTGCCAATCTGCGCAACCGCTCAGGCCGGTTGAGATAGGCCCACTCGACCTCTAGCACCTCTTTTCGCGCGCGGAGCATATGCAAGTCTCGTTGCACTTTCTCAAGCTCGGCAACTTCCAAACGCGTGAGGTAATTTTGTTGATAAGCCCAATAACCCGTGAGCAGCACCAGAAGTCCGGTAAAAAGGGCAAGAAGGGTTCTCATCTCAGTCTCTCCCTTGTCAGCCTTGGTAGACCCATCGCCTCTCGCGGCGCTTTGCCCGCCGCGGCATGGGTGCGACGGGCCACCCGAAGGCGTGCAGAGCGCGCCCGCGGATTGGCAGCGATTTCAGCAGCATCGGGCGCGATGCCTCGCTTCTTTGGCAGAGTGAACGCGGGTGGCTCTAGGTGTTCCTCTGGTGCATGACGGCTGGCCCGACCTGTGCCGCCAGAACGAACCTGGAGAAACTTCTTTACGATCCGGTCCTCCAAGGAATGGAAACTCACCACCGCAAGCCATCCATCGGGTTCCAGGATCGCCTCTGAAGCTTGCAAACCCGCCACGATTTCTCCGAACTCGTCATTGACTGCGATACGGATGGCTTGAAAGCTGCGGGTCGCAGGATGGCTTTGTCCTGGCTTTTGCTTCGGCAGGCAAGCACTTACAATCTCTGACAATTGCGCGGTGCGGGTGATCGGAGCGTTGCGCCGTGTCGTTACGATCGCGCGCGCAATCCGGCGTGAGGCGCGCTCTTCACCATATTGATACAAGATATCCGCCAGATCGGCCTCACTGGCACTGTTCACCAAATCTGAGGCATCGGGCCCATCTTGGGACATCCGCATATCAAGGGGCCCATCCTTGGCAAAAGAGAAACCACGATCGGCCTGGTCGAGCTGCATAGAGCTGACACCCAAATCAAAGACGATACCACGCTTAGGCGCGTCCACCTTTTCCGCCAGCTCGGAGAACGCCGTCTGGATGAAGGTGAATTTTGCGCCTGCTTCAGCCCAGAGGACCTCAGCACCAGACGCGGCCTCTGGATCGCGGTCGAGCCCCGTCACGTGATCGGCGCCGGCGTCCAATAACCCACGTGTATACCCCCCTGCGCCAAATGTGGCATCCACCCACGCCCCAGTGACTGGCGCGACAGCCGACAACAGTGGCACAAGAAGGACCGGGACATGCGCGGCATCATGGGCCGAAGAGGACTTCGAAGCAGCCGCCATCTCCTGCCACTCACTCCATCTCAAACAACATCAGCGGATCGGCGCCTTCGGGCAGATCTTCGAACAAAGCATCTTCGCCAGCGTTTTGCTCGGCCTCATAGGTGTCTGGTCTCCAAATCTGAAACCGATCGCCGCTGGCAATAAAAAACGCCTCGCTGTCATTGCTGAGGCCGATCTTGTCACGCAGTTTTTTCGGCAGCACCAGACGGCCAGTATTGTCGACACTTGTCTCGAGCGACAGGCCAGTGAACATCTTTTCCAAGTAAGCGCGTTTGGTCGAACCCAGCGGAAGGCGCGAAATTCGGTCATCGACAGCTTCGATGGCCTCAATTGTGTAGCATTCCAGATAGTTGCGGCGCTGATCCCCGTAGACGATCACAAGATTGGCCGGCAGTCCCTCGGACCAATCGGGGTCTCCGGCGGCAAGCACACGGCGGAAGGAAGCCGGGATAGAAACCCGCCCTTTGTTGTCCACCTTCTGGGTGCTTTCGCCTCTGAACCGACGCCCCATGCCTGCCTTATCTGCCTCTCACTCGGACGCCTCCAAAAGGGAAGGCGACGGACCGAGCCACTGCTATTGCCCAATCCGCCGCCCTTGCGTCCCTCTGCGGGGTCCGCGCTGCGCTTCGCGAGGTGGGGGACGTGCGATCGCGTGCGCGGTCTTATTCGGATGGAAGCGACTGCCTGTATGAACCTGCCATTTTTTTATTTGAGACGCCGGGGCGCCCATCACTTCTCCGTGGCAACAGGCATAACCCGAGTGAGAAGTTCACTCAAGGGAATTCTTGGGAAATAATGGGATTTCTAGGTATTTTTATAGAATTCACGATAGAAGCACAAGATATAGATGCAAAAAGATGAGTAAGCACAAAAAGAACTTTCCTATTTCGAACCAAAACATGGTAAACCTAAGGTCACATACCGTGATTACGAGGTTTCCCATGAATTCCCTTACGAAGACTCCTTTTGTGATTCTTCGAGTTCGGCGCCTAAATCTGGCCTCGGCCGATAGGTGCCTAAGTCATCCAGTACCCGAAGAGCGGCTGATACTTTCACAGGCAGCGCACAACCTCTTCCCCACGAAAATGCAGCAACACCTAGAAACTGGCCAAACCTCCCACGTCGCTCTGCGGAGACGCAATGTAAGCGCCCGCCCAGCACCACGTGGGTGAAAACCCTCACGTATCTGCGAATTTTTTATTCCCCATTAAGGAAAAATTTAACTCTCGCAAAGAAGCTGACGGTGACTCACAACAAAAAGCGCGCGCAGTGGCAAAGATCAGCTTCCCGTGACGCGCAGGTCGCAGGCGTAAATACTGAACTTGAGATTGATGGCTAAGGCAGGAGCATGCTTTTGGATAGTTTTCACTCTTCTCTGACGATACATGCGCTTGCTGCATGGCAGCATTGCTACGGTTGCTATTGTGCAAGCGCAGAAAAAGTTGCAAATAGGGATCATGAGTTTTGTGGAGTTGGCCGATGGATGGGCTCAGAGAGCCCTCGAAGCTTGGCAACTCCCACCGCCCGATAGGGCGGAAGCACAGAAAACCCCTCCTCCTCCCTGGGTTTTCTGCTTCTGGCGGCGACACCTTCCTCCTCCCTGGTGTCGCCGCTCTTTTTTTACACGCGATGGTTTTCCACGAACAACGGAAGACAGATCGCTTAGACTGTCCCACTCGCAGGGATTAAAGCCCGACGAGTTGCCCCATCAATCGCACGCAGTCTTGTTTTTCGGCTTAGCTTTCTAGAATGGCGTGTCGTTCGCTGAGGACGCTGGCGAGACGAATTTCGCGACAACATGCTTGTGACCTGCCTTCTCAAAGGCAATCTCTAGCTTATCGCCCTCTATGCCAGTGATCTTGCCGTACCCAAACTTCTGATGGAAAACGCGCTCGCCGAGCGTGAAGCTCGACACCGCGGAGGCATCAATGACCGGTGAGGAGCTTTCGCGCGGTTGCGATACGCCCCTCTGCCCGCCATTGGCCTGCAACCGTCGCCAACCGGGGGAGTTATAGACATTCGCCGACGCTGCGGCGTCTTCCAAACCAGACCGCCCGGTGGCCTGTGCGCCATAGAGCCCTGGCGGTGTCAGCACCTCCACATGGTCCTCGGGCAATTCATCAATAAATCGCGATGGCAGTGCCGATTGCCATTGACCGAAAACCCGTCGGTTGGCGGCAAATGAGATGGTGCAAACCTCTTCGGCGCGAGTGACGCCCACATAAGCCAGGCGGCGCTCTTCCTCGAGCCCCTGTAGCCCGCTTTCATCCATGGAGCGCTGAGACGGGAAAAGTCCATCCTCCCAGCCCGGCAAGAAAACCGCAGGAAACTCGAGTCCTTTCGCGGCGTGCAGTGTCATGATCGAGACACGTTCACCGGCTTCGTCGCCAGCATTGTCCATGATCAACGACACATGTTCCAAAAACCCCTGGAGGTTTTCGAACTCTTCCAGGGCCTTCAGTAACTCCTTGAGGTTTTCCAGACGTCCCGGCGCTTCGGGCGTTTTGTCATTCTGCCACATCTCGGTGTAGCCGCTCTCATCGAGGATGCGGCCAGCAAGGTCGATATGGTCATGGGCTGGGTCCAACGCTTCGCCATGCCACTGGCCGATTTGGGTGACCAACTTCGAAAGCTGGGTCTTGCCTTTACCCGATATCCCACCAGCAGCGATCAAAGCGCGGGCGCCTTCGACCAAAGACACCCCGTTGGCCCGGGCGGTCATTTGAATTTTCTGCTGCGCCTTGTCGCCAAGCCCGCGCTTTGGCGTGTTGACGATGCGTTCAAAGGCAAGATCGTCGGTCGGGCTGACGGCGAGGCGGAAATAGGCCATTGCGTCTCTGATCTCCATCCTCTCGTAGAAACGCGGACCACCGATCACGCGATAGGGCAGCCCGATGGAGAGGAAACGATCTTCAAAAGCACGCATCTGATGCGACGCACGGACCAGGATCGCCATCCGGTCAAGCCCCAAAGGCGCCATTCCGCGGGAGCCAAGCTGCATCGCCTCAATCTCTTCGCCGACCCAGCGGGCTTCCTCTTCACCGTCCCAATGGCCGATGAGTCGCACTTTCTCGCCATCCCCCGCGTCGGTCCAAAGGGTTTTGCCCAAACGCCCCTGATTGCCGGAAATTACGCCCGATGCAGCCGCAAGAATATGACCCGTGGAGCGGTAATTTTGCTCTAGTCGCACCACATAAGCGCCGGGAAAATCCTTCTCGAAACGCAAAATATTGCCCACCTCGGCGCCGCGCCAGCCATAGATCGACTGATCATCATCCCCAACGCAGCAGATGTTCTTATGCTTGGCCGCCAAAAGACGCAGCCACAGATATTGAGCGACATTGGTGTCTTGATACTCGTCGACCAGAATGTAGCGTAGCCAGCGCTGGTATTGCGCCAGAACATCCTCATGGTTCTGAAAAATTGTAAGCATGTGCAGTAGCAGATCGCCAAAATCGACGGCATTGAGCGCGACAAGCCGCTCTTGATACTCAGCGTAGAGCTCTGCACCCGCGTGGTTGAAAACAGCAGCCTCTGCCACCGGCACGGCATCAGGTCGGATTGCGCGGTTTTTCCAACCGTCGATCAAACTCGCGAGCTGACGCGCAGGCCAGCGTTTTTCATCGATATTGGCAGCCACGATCAGTTGCTTCAAAAGTCGGATCTGATCATCGGTATCGAGGATCGAAAACGTCGACTTGAGGCCCACAAGCTCCGCATGGCGCCGAAGCATCTTCACGCAAACCGCGTGAAACGTGCCGAGCCAAGGCACACCTTCAACTGCGTGCCCGAGCAAGTGGCCCACCCGGTTTTTCATCTCGCGCGCTGCTTTGTTGGTGAATGTCACCGCGAGGATCTCGTTGGGGCGCGCCGTCCCGGTGTTGAGCAAATGCGCGATCCGCGCGGTCAGCGCCCGCGTTTTGCCGGTGCCTGCGCCCGCAAGCATCAGAACAGGACCTTCAAGCCGTTCAACCGCTTCTCGTTGTTCGAAGTTAAGCCCGTCAAGATATGGCGTTGGGCGCGCTGCCATCGCCATTGCAGATAATCCCGAACGAGGTGCTTCCTCGAAGGCATCAAAATCGTCAATACTGCTCATAAAGAAGAGTCTAGTGGAGCGCCGCCAAAATGGGAAGCCACGTTCGCATTTCGTTCTCGTTTGGGGTGATCTGTGTTTTGAAAACCGCGACAGGGCGCGCTAACGATTGGGCAAAGCGGGACAATACGTCCAAGCGGCAAGCACGCATCGTGGGACTAACGATAGATGACGGGTCGCCGAACACAAAAAAAACGCGGGGCGAGATGTGTTTATGACAGCTCAGACATCAATGAGACGCGCCGTTGGGCTCTTAATACTCACCTGTATCGCAGGGGCGTTTTTAGGCATCGGCCAGGCTGTCGCCCAAGAAGGCATCCTACAGGCACCGCATACCTTCCTCGAACCGCTCGGACCGATTGCAGAGGAACAACGCACCCATTTCATCCAGGTGTTGCTCTGGACCGGGGTGGCATTGTTGCCGGTTTATCTCCTCACACCGATAATTTTGCTCCGCTATCGGCGGAGGGGCGGTGCGACTTACAAACCCAAGTGGGAGTTCAGCTGGGGGCTAGAGATCTGTATCTGGGGTCTGCCGATCGTCATCGTTGCCGCTCTGTCGGTGCAGTTATGGGACTACACCCAGCGCCTCGATCCCTATAAGGCGCTGCCAGGAGACCCCGTTTGTGTCCAAGCGGTTGGGCTTGATTGGAAATGGCTGTTTATCTATCCCGATGAAGGTATTGCCACCGTCGGTGAGTTGGCGATCCCCGTTGATCGACCAGTATCGATGGCGCTTACCACAGACACTGTGATGCAAAGTCTGCGGATTTCGGCGCTGACGGGTCAAATCTACGCCATGCCCGGGATGCGCACGGCAATGAATTTCAAAGCCAGCGAAGAAGGGGATACGCGCGGCGAGAATACGCAGTACAATGGCCCAGGCTTCCCAGAACAGCGTTTTACAGTGCGGGCAATCCCAGTGGATCAATGGAACAGCTGGATCGCGCAAGTACGAAGCGAGGGCCTGCCGCTCTCAGACGAGAATTACGCTCGTCTTGGGATCCGCGCAAGCCAAGCCGATACGGCAGAAGAAATGGGCATCACCAATGGCGGACCCATCTATTTCAATGAGGTTGATCCGATTTTGTTCTTTCGGATCATGAACCGCTATCACACCGGCGCCGCGCTCGATCTCGCGCAGCAGCCTGGTAGTTTTTCCTATGACCCAGCGTCCGCGCAGCTTCCTGCCGAGCCGATGAAAATGCAGGGATCTGGGGCTGAAGGCTGCGGCAACACAGGACAACATACACATGGCTGATGGAATCCTCGGACGCCTGAGCGTTGACAGCTTGGCAATTCTACACGTCTTCAAAGACCCAACAGTCAACAACATGGTGGATAGCGGCGCCGCAGGTCTTGTGGTGATCGGCACAGTTCTTGGTGTCCTTATCCTGACCGTTACCGGGCTGTGGGGAAGGCTTTTCCGCGAATGGCTTTTCAGCGTCGATCACAAGAAGATTGGCATCATGTATATCGTGCTGGCGCTGATCATGTTGGCACGCGGAATCGCAGAGGGTGTGGTGATGCGGTGGAACCAATCCGCAGCACTGGGTGGTGGACCGCTCGATCCCGATCATGTGGGCCAGCTCTTTAGCACCCATGGCACGATCATGATCTTCTTTGTCGCCATGCCGATGATCTTTGGGATGATGAATCTTGTGGTGCCATTGCAGATCGGTGCACGAGATATGGCTTTTCCGGTCCTGAATCAGATCAGCCTCGGCTTGACCGCAGCCGGCGCGGCGCTGCTGATGATTTCGCTTGTGGTCGGTGAGTTCACGACCGGCGGTTGGACCGCCTATCCACCCTTCACCGGCGCGGTCTTTAGTCCCGGTGTCGGCCCCGATTACTGGATATGGGCGATCTTGATATCGGGGCTTGGCTCCACGCTATCGGGTCTGAATTTCGCCGTGACGATCTATAAAGAGCGTACACCGGGCATGACCCTGATGCGGATGCCTCTGTTCACTTGGACCGCGCTGGTAACTTCGATTCTGGTCGTCTTCGCTCTGCCACCGCTCACCGCTTGCGCTGCGATGCTGGCACTGGATCGGTATCTGGATTTCCATTTCTTCACCAATGACCTCGGTGGGAACATGATGATCTATGCCAATCTCTTTTGGATGTTCGGCCATCCAGAGGTCTATATTCTGATCTTGCCGGCCTATGGCGTCTTCTCAGAGATCTCGGCGACCTATTCGGCCAAGCGCGTCTATGGCTATGAAAGCTTGGTCGGTGCGACCCTCTGCATTGCCGTGGTGTCTTTCATGGTTTGGGTCCACCACTTTTTCACTATGGGCAACAGCGCAACGCTCAACGCAGCCTTTGGTATCGCCACTCTGCTAATTTCGATCCCGACCGGCGTGAAGGTCTATGATTGGATGGCGACGCTTTATCGTGGGCGGATCCGCATGAGCGTACCGATCATCTATCTGGTTGGGTTTTTCTTCCTTTTCGTGATCGGGGGCCTGTCCGGTGTGATGTTGGCCAACCCAACAATCGACTACCAGGTACACAATTCGCTTTTCTTGGTGGCGCATTTCCACAACGTCATCATCCCTGGTGTCTTGTTTGGGATCCTCGCGGGCATCCACTACTGGTTCCCGAAGTATTTCGGGTTCCGCCTCAGCGAAGGTCTGGGCAAACTCACCGCCTATCTTTGGATCATCGGTTTTTCGGTGACCTTCTTCCCGCTCTACGGTCTTGGTCTGATGGGCATGCCGCGTCGCTCCGCCAGTTATCAAGACCCCAGCTATGAACCCCTGATGCAGGTGGCCTTCTACGGGTCGCTGATCGTTCTCTTGGCCTTTCTGATGGTGGCGGTCACGATCATTTACAGCATCTTTAATCGGCACCGCTTATCAGTCCCGCTGGGTGATCCTTGGGACGGACGCACACTAGAGTGGTGGACCCCGGCCCCACCGCCACCCTGGAACTTCTCCGCCCCACCGCCAGTCAGCGAAATTGACGCCTTTGCCGCTGCGAAGGAAAGCGGTGACGCCTATGTGCCGGTGACCAAATATGAACCGATCGAGATGCCCCACAGCACGCCTATTGGTTTCATCGTCCTGTTCTGCACCACCTTGATCGGGTTTGCGCTGACTTGGTGGATCTGGTGGCTCGCGCTTGCGGGGGTCGTGATCCTGGCCACGGCCGTGATCGGACGGAGCTTCGGCGCAGGAGGCGAGATCGTGATCTCTGCCGAAGAGGTCGCTGCCCAAGATGCCCGCTGGCGCGATATGGCGCGCTACCAAGTGGGCGTGACGCGCGATGACGAAACCTCCTCCTCCAATATCGGCCGAGCGGCCCCGGACATAGTAGCAGCGGAATGACCACACATCTCTACCCCGGCCTCAATCTCGGCGAGGCGCATGGCGAAGATCATGAGCGCTCTGAAACCGTTGTTTTCGGCTTCTGGGTGTTCTTGATGAGCGATCTCATCTTTTTCGGTATGCTGTTTGCCACCTATCTCGTGATGCGAGATTCGACCGCTGGCGGACCTGGTCCGAAAGAGCTTTTCGATCTGACCAGCGTATCACTACAAACCGCAGCTTTGCTTTTCAGCAGCCTGACCTGCGGCATGGCAACATTGGCAATGAAGCATGATGAAAAGGGTGACTCGCCGGTTGTGCCGCGCAGCGTCGGTCTGTGGCTGGTGGTGACACTGTGCTTTGGGCTGATGTTTCTGTTTTTCGAAATCCGCGATTTCTTGGAAATGTTCGCAGCCGGCTCGACACCGATGCGGAGCGGCTGGATGTCGGCCTTCACCGCGCTGGTGGGGCTCCACGGCCTTCACATCACTGTCGGACTCATTTGGATCATGGTCTTGATCAACCAGATTGAGATGAAGAGCTTAGAGGGCGTGATCAAGCGACGGGTCATGATCTGGGCCCTCTATTGGCACTTCTTAGACATTATCTGGATTGGCATTTTCTCGGTCGTGTTCTTGGGAGGCATGTTATGAGCCAGAAAAACACCGAACACGGTCAGTATGTGCTGGGCTTCATCCTTGCGGTGGTGCTGACCGTTATTCCCTTTTGGATCGTCTTTGCCGAGGCGCTCAGCGCAAGTCGCACAGCCCTGGTGATTGGGATTTGCGCGGTAGTCCAAGCCATCGTGCACGTGCGCTTTTTCTTGCACGTGGATCTGTCGCGACAGAAACGCGAAGACCTCGATCTGATCCTCTTCACGCTGCTTTTGCTGATCATTTTTATCGGCGGCACTGTCTGGATCATGACCGACCTCCACCACCGCATGCATTGATGCAAAGCCCTGCGCGTTTCCGCGGTGCGTTCAAAAATGAAAAAAGCCGCTCCAACTCGTTGTGGAAGCGGCTTTGATTTTGTTTAGGAATCTCTTTAGGCGGTATGGTCTGTTCGCTCAGTCGGCGCCGCGGACCGGGATCGCCGCGCCGGGTTTAGGATGAAGCAGTTTAAGGATCCCATAGATCGCGGCAAGCAGACCCAATCCGATCAAATCCGTGATCAAACCACCTGCGATCATGAAGAGCGATGCGACAACAAGAAGGATCCGCAGCCACCAAGTTGCGCGCTCTCCAGCGAGCCAGCCCTGTACACCGGAGGACAGCAGGAAGACGCCGATAACCGCCGTGATCAAGGCCCGCGTGATCTCGATAACGCCGCCATCCATCAAGAGCGCACTGTTGTAGAAGAACATGAAGGGCACGATGAAGGCCGCGATGCCTATCTTGAAGGAGGCGACTGAGGTCTCCATCGGATTAGCACCCGATATCCCCGCGGCAGCGTAACTGGCCAGAGCCACGGGCGGCGTGATCGCCGAGACCACGGCGAAATAGAAGACAAAGAAATGCGCCGTTAGAGGCTGGATGCCCAGATCCACGAGCCCAGGAGCGACCACGCTGGCGGCGACCGCATAGGCCGCAGTCGTGGGCATGCCCATCCCCAGCAGGATCGAGATCATCATTGCAAAAATCAGTGCCAAAAGCTGGCTGACACCGGCCAGGCCAAGAAGCAGGTTGGAAAAGCGCGCGCCCACACCGGTCAGCGAGATGACGCCAACGATGATGCCCGCACAGGCGCAGACCGCGGTGATTTGAACCGACATGACGCCCGCGATCTCAAAGGCCCTATAGATGGATTTCGCGCCCATCCGGTAGGGGGTGAACCAGCTCACTACCGCAGCGGCCGCGGTGGCATAAGTCCCCGCGCGGATCACCGACTAGCCCATGAGGAGAGCAACGATCAGACTGATGCTCGGCCGGCACAGAAAGATCTGGCGGACCATCTTGGCGAGCTTCGGCAACTCGTCTTCGCGCATGCCGCGCATGCCCAGCTTGGCAGCCTCAAAATCGACCATAAAGTAGATCGACACAAAATAGAGGATCGCGGGGATGATCGCGGCGATCGCGATCTCGGTATAGGGAATGCCGGTGATCTCCGCCATGATGAAGGCGCCCGCCCCCATGATCGGTGGCATGATCTGCCCGCCAGTAGAGGCCCCGGCCTCAATCGCGCCAGAGGTGCGATTGTCATAGCCCACCTTTTTCATCAGAGGGATCGTGAGAGAGCCCGTGGCGACCACATTGCCCGCCGAGGTCCCATTGATCATGCCCATCAGACCCGAGGCGAAGATAGCCACTTTTGCCGGCCCCCCGCGGGCTCGTCCGGCCAGCGCAAAGGCGAAGTTCACGAAATAGTCGCCCACTTTCGAGGCCTGAAGGAAGGCTGCAAAGATGATGAAGAGGATGATGTATGTCGACGAAACCGCCGTGGTCGGCCCCAAGATCCCGGCATCGGTGTAGACTTGACTGAAAAAGCGCTGCCAGGAAAAAGGCGGTGCATTCAGAAAGCCCGGCATCAGATAGCCTAGGAAGACATAGGACAGAAAAACGGCTGAGATAACGACCAGGGCAAGGCCCGCCATGCGCCGCGTCAATTCCATGATCAGCGCCGCGCCCGCCGTGGCGGCGAAGGAAATGCCGATCGGGGCGAAGTCCGATCCGGTCGACATGCGCATAGGCGTTCCGTAAATGGTCACCAGATAGGCGGCCACCGCAATGGCGCAGACGCACAGAACAATATCCGGCGCGGCAAAACGGTCCCGTGGGCTGTGATCGATCCAAGACAAGGCGATCCCACCAGCCGTTGCAAACAACAGCGGCAGACCGAAGAGCCAGACCTCGCGAAAGCGCACTGTCGCGTCAATACCATTCCAAAGCGCGCCGCCTTGGATCAAAATGGCGAACCAAATGGCCGCAACCAGCGAAAACAGCGCCGGGATCAGCAGGACCAGCGCGATGCGTCCGGTGATCGGCGTTTCCCGCACCCGTTCGTCGCGGTACAGAAAAGCGTTGAACAGCAAAAATCCGAGCACGAGCGCGCCTGCAACATGGACGATGCGGAAATTCCAGGTTTCCATGGGAAATTGCGGCAAGAGCGGGATCGCAATCCCAGTCAGCCCCGAGATCGACAGACCATTAAGCGCCGCCATATGCATCGCTGCGTAAATCGCTGCGAAGGCGGTGATGAAGATGGCACGCCAGCCTGTGAAAATGCGCCGGTTCTGCTCGGTGGGCTCAACATCGACGTCGTGCGCGATCAAATGATCGTCTGGGTTTTCCTCCGGGCGCGCATCGCTCATGACTGCCCCTCCTTCGGTTAAATTAAGTGTTTCCAGGCGAACGCGGTCAAGGCTCAGCAAACCCGGCTTTCGCCGGAATTTGGCCTGACCGGTGAATTCCAATGACGAACCGGTCAGGCCATTTTTTCTTGGGGGCTTAGTTGCCGTAGATCATCTCTGGCGGGATCGAGCCGCCATTTTCATTGAACCAAGCGGCGGCCCCAGGATGCCACATCAGAACCTCGTTTTTGTCCCAATTCTCCGGAACCGTCGACCGCGCGGCGCGGTGGATGCTGACCATGCGATCATTGTCCGACATCACGACATGCACCGCTGCATTCACGAAGCTTTCAGGCAAGTCGCAGTTGGCGATGGCAAAGTTCCACATTGAAACAGCCCGCGCCGGGCCTTCAAGCGTGGTATAGGTGTCGGCAGGGATATCGAACGCAGCAACAGGGAAATCCGCAAGGATCTTGGCCTGCTCATCTTCGGTGAACTCGATGATATTGATATCGGTCTGCACTTCGAGCTGGCTAACTGCCGGCACGGGCACGCCTGCCGCAAAGGCGATCATGTCGATCAGCCCATCCTGCATCTGACCGGCCAAATCGGTCCAACCGCCGTTGCGCTTCTCAAACTCAACGCCAAGATCCTCCATCACCAGAGGGAAATAGGTGTCCGAAGTCGATCCGGCTGGCCCGAAACCGATCCGAGCGCCAGCTGGGATGTCAGAAATCTGTTCGATGCCCGATGAAGACAAAACGGTGATCGAAAATGGCGTTTGGTACATCGGGAACATGGCGCAGGCCTTGTCCATCACAAGTCCCGGCGCCAGAGGGTTTTCGCCCTGCATTGCCGCGGCTGCCGGACCCATGGTCGTCATTGCGAATGCATTGTTGCCCGTATGCACATTGGCCAGATTCTGCCAGGGTCCGCCTGACACTTCTCCGCCGCCCGAGAGGCCAAGCTCGTCGGCCACCAAATCTGCCCAGCCCGACCCATAAGTGAAAAACGTGCCGCCTTGCGAGGCGGTTCCCACGGTAAAGCTATCGGGCCAGCCTGCGCGATCTTGAGCGACGGCGGCGGTGGCAAGGATTGCGCCCACAGCGGTGGACACAGCAAGTGCTGCGAATTTCATGAATTCCTCCCCATTTGGTTCAGCAAGGACACCTCTAAGCGTCCGACACCAGAGATGTGCACCGGACTAGGTAGGTATTTAAAGCATGCAAGCCAGCTATTCGCCCGGAGCAAGAACAAATTTTGGCGAATGGGTGCCGACCGGGACAAACTTCCTTGAAATACGGGCGGAAAACCACCCATTCGAGCGGAGTTGTCGCGCTTACTCTCGGAAATCCTTTCGGTCGAGGCCATGACGACGCATTTTTTCATACAACGCCTTGCGCGACAGCCCGAGTGATTCGTAGGTCGCCTTCACACTGCCACCATTAGCCGTTAGCGTGGCAACGATCAGGCTTCGCTCATAGGCTGACATGCGCTCAGCCAGCCCGTTCTCCGGCGTCGGCACCGCCGCAAGTCGTGTCAAATCAGGATCAAACCCCAGCGCATAGCGTTCCGCAACATTGCGCAACTCCCGCACATTTCCAGGCCAATCCCGCGTCGAAAGTGACATCAGCACCGCCGCTGGCGGCGGTACGACCGGACGCTCAGATTGCGCCGCGAAGTCGCTGACGAAGCGTTCAAAGAGTTGAGCGATGTCCTCTCGTCGTTCTGCAAGCCTTGGCATGCGCAATGTGACCACGTTCAACCGGTAGAGAAGATCAGCGCGGAACTCTCCCTCTGCGGCCGCTTGCTCTAGGTCGCGCTTGCTGGCGGCGAGAACACGCATGTCCAATGGCAATGCCTCGTTGGACCCTAGCCGGGTCACGACCCGGTTTTCGATCACCTGAAGCAGCTTAGCCTGCAGCACTTGCGGCAGTGTGTCGATTTCATCCAAGAAAAGCGTCCCGCCCTTGGCATGCTCAAACTTGCCGTAGCGGGTGCGGATGGCGTTTGGAAACGCACCGGCCTCATGTCCAAAAAGCTCGCTCTCGATCAGATCCGCGGGCAAGGCTGCGCAGTTTATCTGGGCAAATGGGGCCTTTGAGCGCTCGCTTAGGTCATGGATCGCCCTGGCGGTGACTTCCTTGCCCGTCCCCGTTTCGCCCACGATCAGAACATCAGCATCTGTCTGCGAAACCGCTTGGATTTGTTCTCTCAGCGCCTGCATTGCTTGGGAGCGACCCAAAAGCTTGGCATCTGGCCGCGCGCGCCCCTCTTGGGCCTCTGCCCGCAGTCTTCGGTTTTCAAGCGTGAGTTGGCGTTTGTCGATGGCCCGAAGTGCAGCATCAACCAAACGCTCAGGTGCAAAGGGCTTCTCAATGAAGTCATAGGCGCCTTCGCGCATTGAGCGCACCGCAAGATCGACATCGCCGTGACCGGTCACCAAGATCACCGGAAACTCCGCATCGATTTCAAGTGCGCGATGCATCAGCGTAAGCCCATCCATGGGGGCCATACGGATATCAGTGATCAGGACGCCTGCGAAATCGCGCGAAATTTGACGCAGCGCAGCCTCGGCCACGGCGAAAGTCTCCACCTTGAGATCAGCCAATTGAAAGCTCTGTTCCGCAGCAAAGCGTAAATGCTCTTCATCATCGACGAAAAGAATGGCTGCTTCGGTCATTCGGCCGCTTGTTCCGTCGCAACGCCACCGTGATATCTCGGCAGCTTCACTGTGAAGACGGCGCCGCCCTCCGCATGGTTCGCCGCCGTAAGCTGCCCGCCAAAATCACGCACGATATTGTAAGAGATCGACAAGCCCAGTCCCAACCCTTTGCCCGGCTCCTTGGTTGTGAAGAAGGGGTCAAAGGCCTGGCTCAGAACCTCGTCGTCCAAGCCCGGACCGAAATCCCGTATCGAAACTGAAATATCAGCATCATCGGCGTCCAGTCGAACCACGATTTTGGGGTGGCTTTGATCGCTCCTGGCGTCGAGCGCATTGGTCAGCAAATTCACGAAGACTTGCTCGATCCGCACCTGACCGCCGATCACCCAAAGCTCAGCATCTGGTTGGCTCACATCAATTTCGGCTTCCTGCTGACGCAGTCGAAATTCGACCAAGCCAAGCGCTTCAGTCAATGTTGAGGTCAGGGAGATTGGGCGCTGTTGCTCTTGCGGTCGCCGCGCAAAGCTCCGCAGATGCTGCGAGATGGCGGCCATGCGATCCACCATATCAGAGATGCGTCCCAGGTTTTTGCGTGACTCTCCTACCCTTTCTCTGTCGAGGAACGTGACCGCATTGGCCGCATAGGACTTGATCGCGGAAAGTGGCTGGTTGAACTCATGACTGATCGCTGCCGACATCTGCCCTAGCGCGGCAAGCTTTCCAGCCTGGACCAACTCAGCTTGCGCGGTTTTCAACTGCGCTTCCGTGGCGCGATGTTCTTGAACTTCCAATCGCAATTGTTGGTTGGCTTCATTGAGATCAACGGTGCGCTCGGCCACTCGACGCTCCAGAAGATCTTGCTGCTGCTTTTGCGCCTCAATACGCTCGAGCAAGAGAAAACGCCGCTGACGTATGCCAAGCACAATCATGACGCCCACCAAGCCCAGCAATAGGATCACTGCCAGGGCTCCACGGGCCTGGCCAATCGCCGGGGCCGCCGGAGTGAAGATATTCACCGTCCAGCCCGCTTCGGTGATTGGCAGTTGACTGTGAAGATAGGGACTGGGTTCAGATTTGATCTCGATGATCTTTTCGCCGCCCCATCGATCATTCTGTTGGTTCTCCAAGGGCACGAGCAAGTCCAAGGGATATTGCCGATCGCGTTCAATCCGCTCAATCGCAGAGGCATCCAATGGCATCAGTGTCTTAAAATGCCATTCTGGACGGTTCGACATGAAAATCACGTTATTGGGGTCAGTGATGACCAACTCGCTTTCGCCGCCTTGCCACGCGGCTTCAAAGCCCTCTACCGTGAATTTTACTGCCAGCACACCGATGATCTGCTGATCTAGCTCGACCGGGGCTGCATAGAAATAGCCGCGCTCCCCGGAGGTGGTCCCAAGCGCGAAGAAACGACCCAGCCCGCCGTTTGCTGCATCGCGAAAATAAGGTCGATAAGAGAAGTTTCGCCCAACGAAGGACAAGGTTTTGTTATAGGAACTTGCGGCGATGGTCAGCCCCTCACGGTCCATCAAGTAGACATCTGACGCCCCCAGCACCCGGGTGTCCTCGGCAAACATTTCATTGACTTGGGCCAGCAGTGTGACGTTGTCGGGATGCTCCAGCAAAGTGCGCAGGATTGGGCGTTCGGCAATTAAGATCGGAAAAGCCTCAAACCGCTCCAACATGCCACTCAACGCTTCTGCCGCCAAAACGGCCGTCGCCTCGCTGCGTTCGCGAATTTCGGCGACGAAAAACCGCTCAAGCTGCGCAAGGATCGCCCAGCAGAGAGCAATGGCGGCGACTACAGCAGCTATAGCCCCGAGAGTTCTCGGGATCCTAGCGAGTGAAGGCAACGGGTTCGGTCGCATGGCCCTATTATCCTTCGCCCGCTCAAGAAGTCCAATCACTGAGGACAAAGAGTACCGGAGCTTCGGCGCCCAGGTCCTTGCCTTCGGGGCTGGTCGCCTGACGCGCGGTTTCGCTAGCAAGCCGTCGTTTCCCAGGACCCAGGAAATCCTTCGACCATCCGTAGTGCTGGCTCTGGGCGTTCATCGAGAAAACAGCGCCCCACGCTGTTTTCTGACCCTCCTCAGTCCTCACCACGGCACAGCGCGGTTACACTCTCCTCGCCGCGAAGACCTTCCAGGACACTCCTAATCTTGTCCTGAGAGGAGTGCTTCTCTCTTGTCTTGCGGCGGATGTCCTTCATCATCCGTTCCCTCTTGTCTTTAGGCGTCAGGTGTTCCCGTATCATCGCCGCTCCTTGGCGGGTCAGATGGGCCAGAGCCTCCCCCACGCAAATCCCTCAATCAGGACCAAAATGCTGTTCCCGGACAAATCCAAAAGGTCCTCTAAGATTGATCCGTGCGACACGGTCTCTACTGATCACATGATTTTCACGTCGCTCAATAAAACGCCAAGCGACACCAAGTTGGTTCAATCATCATGCTAATAGCGACCGCTTGGACCTGACAACGGCGCAATGCAAAAGATTACTCAAGGCAAGTATTGACGGCGTCCCGACCGATCTCGGACCGTGGCATGGGCGCGACCGCGATACGCGTTGCCGGGCCCTGAGAGTGCTGGGGATCGTTGTTCGTTCAATTGATCGCATCATTCAGAAAGCTGTTGGGTGGTTTTCAATGGATACGACGTGATGCAGAGGCCCTTTTGGTACATCCCGGCACATAAAGATGTTCGATACCTCAGTTCCGAGATTGGCGCGCGTCCGGCGACTTTCGAGTATCTCAAACAGGTGGCTCAGGCCGTGGACCAGTTGGACTATCAAGGTGCTTTGGTGCCGACTGGGACGAATTGCGAAGATTCCTGGGTGATCGCTTCGTCGCTTGCCGCGTTGACGCAGCAAATGAAATTTATCGTCGCTGTGCGTCCAGGTCTGATGTCACCGAGTGCCGCTGCGCGCATGTCGGCGTCGTTCGACCGCATGACAGGGGGCCGGCTGATTGTAAATGTCGTCGGCGGCGGCGACCCCGTGGAACTTGCAGGCGACGGCGTGTTTCTTTCACATAGTGAACGCTATGAATTGATGAGCGATTTTCTAACGGTCTGGAAAGCCCTGGTGAAAGGTGAAGAATGCACCTTTGAGGGCAAGTTTTTTAAGATTGATCGTGGTCGCCTTTTGTTTCCTTGCGTACAAGATCCCATGCCGCGGTTATTCATGGGGGCCTCTTCTAAATCATCTATTCAAGTCGCCATCGACAATATCGACACAGTCCTGACCTGGGGCGAGCCACCACACCAAGTCGATGAAAAACTGTCCAATCTGCGCAACGCCGCAGAGATGCAAGGGCGCGAGCTTTCCTTTGGCATTCGGCTACACATCGTTGTGCGCGAGAGCGACGAAGAGGCTTGGGCCGCTGCGGATGACCTGATCCGGTATGTGAGCGACGAGGCGATTGAAGCGTCACAGGCCGTTTTGGCGCGTACCGAATCTCAAGGACAAAAACGCATGATCGCCTTGCACGGCGGCCGACGTGATGCGCTGGAAGTGTCACCGAACCTCTGGGCGGGGGTTGGACTGGTTACCGGCGGCGCAGGGACTGCCTTGGTTGGAAGCCCCAAATCGGTCGCTGCGCGGTTGCTTGAGTATCGCGATCTGGGCATCGAGACATTCATTCTCTCTGGCTACCCGCATCTCGAAGAAGCCTACCGGGTCGCAGAATTGCTGTTTCCAGAGTTGCCCATAGATCCCGCCACGGAAACACATCGACCAGTCAAGCCAATGGCGGCCCAAGTAATACCAGGTGGCTGGTGACGCAGATCAATACGCGATTTCAGCGATAAGAAAAGGAGCGCGATCATGCGCAACAACGGATACGGTTCAATCAATCGCCGCGGATTCTTGCGCGGAAGTGCACTGACAGGCGGCGGGCTGCTCGTAGCATCAACCCTGGGCGCGGGCAAGGCTTGGGCGAGCACGCCACTTCGGCTGGGGAGCTTCTTTGTTGCCATTGACTATGCGCCTTACCTTATCGCGAAAGCCAACGGTGCTTATGAGGAGATGGGTGGCGCTTCGGGCGTAGAATTCACGATGTTCCAGTCATTGCCACCAATCAACGAGTCCTTCGGTACCGGGCGCATAGATGCCGTGTTCGAGGCGGAACCACCGGCCCTAATCGGTGCGGCTGCAGGTATTGATGTCAAGATTGTTGGGATATCCTGTACTTTGGTCCAAGAGATCTTGGTGCCTGCGACTTCCTCGGCGCAATCGGCTGGCGATCTCCGCGGCGCAAAGATCGCTGTACTCGCCGGGACAAGCTCTCACTACGGTGTGGCAAAAATCCTTGAAGCAGAGGGTATCTCGGTTCGCGATGTGGAAATCATCGACATGATCCCGCCAGATGCGAAGAGCGCATTTCAGACAGGACAGGTCGACGCTTGGGCGGTGTGGCCGCCCTTTGTAGAGCAAGAGGAAATCGACGGCACCGGTCGCGTGCTACCAAGAGGCGACGCGGTCATTCACAGCATTATGGCTGTCAGCGGCAGTTTGATCCAAGACTCGCGCGAAACCGTCCAAGGACTGGTCGATATCTTGAACACGACGAAAGCCTGGATGATCGCCAATCCAGAACAAGCGATGGAGATAGTCGCAACGGAGTTGGATATCGACCTTGCTGTCGTCGAACGTGCCTGGCCCCGTCATGATTGGGGGGCAACTTTAAACGAAGCCGTCATCGCTGACATCCAAGCCAAAGCCGATTTTTTGTATGATGGCGACTATGTCGGCAACAAGGTGAACGCCTCGGAAGTTGTCGACACGTCCTTCGGTTAAAGCAAAGCGTGTGACCGGGCTTTTGCGCTCTGCTCAATACTTTGTAGTGCCGCTTGTTCTGGTTCTGCTTTGGGAATTGTCGCTGCAAATTGGCTGGGTTCCGCGCACACTGATCGCGGGTCCCATCGATGTAGTGGAGCGCTTTGCCAGACTGATCTCTAACGGCGTTCTGTTCGAACATATCGCAGTGTCGCTGCAGCGACTGATCATCGGTTTCGCACTCGGGAGCTTTCTTGGAATATCCCTGGGGGTTTATGTGGCCTACCGCCCGCTTGGGGCACGGATGCTTGAGCCCACTATCTTATCGCTCATTCCTGTGCCCCCGATTGCCTGGATCCCGTTGCTGATCATATTCTTTGGGATTGGCGAAGGATCGAAAATCGCCCTTATTTCGATCGGCAGTTTCTGCACACTCTTCATTCAAGCCGCTTATGGAATCCGAACGGGCGATCGGATGCTCGTTGAGATGGCGCATGCAAACAATAAAAGTGATGCATCGATCCTGTGGCGTGTGCTGCTGCCCGGTGCGCTTCCCGGCATTCTGGCAAGCATGCGAGTAGCCTTGGCGCTCTCTTGGACACTTCTGATCGCCAGTGAGGTTATCGCATCGTCTTCCGGTCTTGGATGGTTGATCTGGAACGCACGCAATTTTTCTCGTCCGGACGATATGTTGGTCGGCATGGTCACGGTCGGCCTTTTGGGAAAGCTAAGCGATTGGTCGCTCGTTCAGCTCGAGGCACGGCTGACGCGGTGGCGCCGCGCTTTCAGGGACGCGTGATTTGTCAAAGACTGTCTCCATCGACATTCGGTCGAAAACGGTCGAGGTCTCAAATCAACTTCTGAGAATTCTGGGAGAAGTTGAGACAGTGGTACGCGCTGGCAGCTTCGTCTCCATAATCGGCCCGAGCGGCTGCGGAAAATCGACATTGCTGCGATTGATAATGGGCTTGGACACAGAGTTTGACGGCGATATTCGCGTCGGCACAAATCCAGTAACAGGCCCAGGATTGGACCGCGGGATCGTGTTTCAAGAGCCGCGTTTGCTGCCTTGGGCAACGGTCTTAGAGAATGTGGCATTTGCAGCCCCAGCAAGCGCTGCGAAATCGCAAGCAATCGCAAATGCGCGGCGTCTGATAGACCTCTTTGGCCTCACGGATTTCGTTGATGCTTGGCCCAAACAACTCTCTGGCGGAATGATGCAACGCGTGGCTCTTGCCCGCGCAATGTTAAATCTACCAGAAGTTCTGCTGATGGATGAGCCTTTCGGAGCGCTCGATGCGCATACCAAAACTATCCTACAAACCGAACTTGCAACAATCTTTGAGGCCCAGAAGACCACGACAATATTGGTGACGCATGATGTGGAAGAGGCTGTGTTTCTGTCTGACTACATCCTGGTCTTGAGCACCCGCCCAGGGCGCCTCACCAACATTTTTGAGATTGACCTACCGCGCCCCCGTGACAGGACGAGTTCGGACTTCAGCAAACTCCGATTTGAAATCCTTCGCGCGGCATTTTCTGATGACGTGGTGGCTCACCAGAGTGTTTAACCCAAGATTTTTCCGCATTGCAGTGGTCTTCCCCCACTGAAGTGGTCCTCCGCTATGTTTGGGAAAATGGAGGAAACACATGGCCAACAAGCGACCCAAGCCGGAAGAGATTGTCACGAAGTTGCGGCAGGTTGAGGTTCTGACGGGGCAAGGCATGCCGCGTCTGGATGCGATCCGGCAGATCGGTGTGACTGAACAAACGTTCTACCGCTGGAGTGCAGGCGGATAATGAAAAGCGTCCAGTGGACGGTTTTCCCGCCAAACAAGTACGGTGGGATGGGCACGGACCAACTGAAGGAACTCAAGCGTCTGCAGAAGGAGAACGAACGGCTGAGAAAAGCCGTTTCTGATCTGACACAGGACAAGTTGATCCTAGCGGAAGCCGCGAAGGATGAAGGCCGAAAAGAAACCATCCAGTGGATGGTTTGCCGGCCTGAACGCGCTAGCCCTTCTGAGCCCCGATCGCCGTCGCGCCTGCATTGATCGAGTTCGTGCCGAGTTGAATGTTTCGGAGCGCCACGCATGCAGCGTTCTGAGGCAACATCGATCTGCGCAACGCAAAATCCCTGTGGGACGTGCTGATGAGGAACGCCTTGTCGCAAATATGATCGAGCTGACCCGACAATATGGCCGATATGGCTATCGTCGGATCGCAGCGCTGCTACGGGACGCTGGCTGGCAAGTGAATGACAAACGCGTGGAACGGTTAGGGCGACGAGAGGGGCTGAAAGTGCCAATGAAACAACCAAAGAAAGGACGGCTCTGGTTGAACGATGGGTCTTGCGTCAGACTGCGGCCAGAGCGCCGCGATCATGTCTGATCATATGACTTCTTTCATTGTCGG
>JBCDGN010000047.1:0-30169 GCA_038751255.1 Pseudomonadota bacterium | reverse complement strand
GCTGGTCCATGGGGATCGTGCGCCCGGTTATGACTGTCCATCCTTGGGCGTGGATGTGTTTTGTACCTTTCATCATGGTGACGACCTTTGCAGTTGTGAACCTGCTTGTCGGTTTGATCGTTAATTCGATGCAAGATGCCCATGCCCAAGAGGGGAATGAACAAACCGAAGCCTATCGGGATGAAGTCATGGAGCGATTGAAAGCCATTGAGGCTAAGTTGTCGGATCGCCACTAAAAGTCGTACTATCGAAGAAGTGATTCACCCTTTTGCGAGAGTTTGTTACCCAAGGTCACAAACAGACAGCGCGGAAAGCGGATATGTTCAAGGCAGGCAATATTATTTTAATCTTGGCGGGGCTCGTCCTTGCCGGATGCAGCAGTGGCGGCGGCGGATCAAAGTTCAAATCCTATTCTGGACCGGAAGTGACGCAAGTCTTCGTCTCAAAGGAAAATCGAAAACTCTACTTGCTTCATGACGAAGAGATCCTGAAGGAATACAGGATCGCGCTTGGCTTTACGCCTGGCGGCGATAAGAAGCAATATGGCGACGGTAAGACGCCGGAAGGCTTCTATTTCGTCGACCGGCGCAACCCAAACAGCGCGTTTCATCTGTCGCTTGGAATAAACTATCCCAATTCGCGGGACCGGGCCGAAGCTGCTGCGCTTGGGGTGGAACCGGGAGGAGATATCTTTATCCACGGACAACCCAATCGGGGGGCAGACCGGGGCAAGGGTTCTGACTGGACCGCGGGCTGTATCGCGGTGAAAAACGACGAAATGGAAGAGATTTACGCGATGGTCCGAGACGGGACACCGATCTATATCGCGCCCTAACGCGCCTGCTGGTGCGAATTTAGCAGGCTTTAGATCGTGGCAGGCGCTGTCGTAAAGCTGCCGTCGCCCAACGTGATGGCCCACCAGATCAGGCCACTATTGTCCTGCTGCCAGGCAAATCCCATGTCGCGTGCGGCAGGGTCGAGGATCTCGGCACCCCATGCGCCATCTTGCACCCAAGCAGCAAGGGTTTCGGTCTCGGTCTCATAGGTTTGCGAGTAAACCTCTGTAAGCAGGTTGCCCTGATAACCGGCCGCGGCGACCCGTGCATACGGCGTAGAGCCGTTGGCACCGAACGGCCAGGCACGCCGTTGGCGCGACATTTCTTGGGCATGGGTTCGCGCCGCGCTGGTCAGCTGCGCGTTGAGCACCAAAGGCGGCGCCCCGGACGCGGCGCGCATTGCGTTCACGGATTCAAGCATCCTTTGCTGGACTCTTTCGGCATCGCGGCCACTGATCTTGTAGACACCAGCACCGGAAGCCCCCGTTGGCCCAGCCGGATCACAGGCCGCTAAGCCCAGTGCCGTCAGAGCGATTAGGACCGAGCGAAATCCCATCTGCCTCACCTTTTTCGTTGCGTAATGGCCTATACAGATTGGTTGTGGTATCTCCAACCCAGGTTTACGCGATGACATCCCTTTGATTTGTGACTGCGGCACACGCGCCATAACGTGTGCGTGTGATCGAGCACCAGGAGACGTGCAAATGACGAATAACAAGCCTTCACGGCGCGTGGTTCTTGGCGGTTTGGCCGCGGGAGGCACCATGCTTGCGGCCCCGGCAATCGCTCAGCAGAATCTGCTGTCAGAAGACGAGGTAGAGGCGCCGGTACAACGCAATATATCAGGTTTCAGGGCCCATCGTTGGGAACCCTATTTCAACAATCTCAGGAACGGAGCGATCCTGGTCGATACCAAATCACGGGCGTTGCACTACTGGTCCGAAGACCAGACCGTGTTCAAGGTCTATCCTACCAGTGTGCCCCTAACCGAGGAAATGACCCGTCGCGGCCGCACGAGTGTGACCCGTAAGGTTGTCGGTCCAAGCTGGGCGCCAACCCCGTCGATGAAGCGTCGGAACCCCGAATGGCCGGACTTCGTACCGCCGGGCCCGGACAACCCGCTTGGTACCCATGCCCTTCATTTGTCTTGGAAATATTACCGTATCCACGGCACGCATGATACGCGAAAAATTGGTCGGCAATCGTCTAACGGCTGCATCGGTCTTTACAACGAAGACATCAATGAGCTCTTCGAGCTCAGCAACGTCGGCACACAAGTGTTGCTGATCTGATCCAATTTGGTGATCTGTTGCCAAAATGCGGCGTAAATACATCACATCGCTGCCAAAGCCCTTGGCAGGTTGCGTTCACGCCCGTCGCTCGGCAATAGATTTTGCACGAGGTACAGTTTTGGGTCGCCCGTGATCCTCATCACCAAGCGCGGGCGGCAACATCTGGAGGTCATCATGAAGAAACTCGCTCTTGCCGCCGTTCTCTCGGCCGCCGCTTCCACCGCATTCGCAGGCACCCTGGAAGAGCCGGTTGTTGAGCCGGTCATCGTTGAAGAAGACACAGCAGGCACCGGCGCTGGCTGGATCATCCTTGTGGTTCTGGCAGCTTTGATCGCTGTTGCCGCGGCAGGCTAATCGCTTGTTCCAACGATGGCGCGCGGCGTTTTGAGCCCGCGTCAAACACATCAAAAGCGCCCGCAGCGTCATTTGCGGGCGCTTTTTCTGTATTAGACAGGTCGCGTTGTCAGACCACACATCAGTGGGGCGATGTTAGCCCCTGGGATCCAACCAGCCCTTAAGATTGTTCTCGATCACTTGGCTGAGCGCCGCGATGTGGGCCTCATCATCGTTGAGACAGGGGATATAGGTGAAGCTCTCACCACCCGCTTCTTCGAAGCTTTCCTTTATCTCTTCATTGATTTCTTCAAGCGTCTCGATGCAATCGGCGGAAAACGCGGGCGCAATCACGGCAATCCGTTTTTTCCCTGATTCTGCCAGTCGCGCGACTTCCTCTACCGTATAGGGCTGTAGCCATTCCTCTGGGCCGAACCGCGACTGAAAGGTTGTGGTGATGTCTTTATCGTCCCAGCCCAGACGTTCTTTGAGCAAGCGAGAGGTCTTTTGACACTGGCAATGATAGGGATCGCCTTCCATGAGGTAACGCTTCGGCACACCGTGGTAGGACGCCACTAGGATATCTGGTTTGGTATCCATTGCGCTGTAGGCACGCTCCACCGACTGAGCGAGCGCTTCGATGTAATGGGTATCATCGAAGTAAGGCGGCACAACCCGTGCCACGGGCTGATATTTCTCTTCCATCAAAGCGCGGAAAAATTGATCGTTTGCCGTGGCCGAGGTCGCACCCGCGTATTGCGGGTAGAGCGGGAAGAAAAGGATGTGACGGCACCCCTTTTCTGTCATCTCGCGCACTTTCGATTTGGTCGAGGGATTGCCGTAGCGCATGCAGAAATCAACCTCGACCGCATCGCCGTAGCGCTGGAACATGGCGGCTTTGATCTTCTCAGTTTGCGCTTTGGTGATGGTCATCAGGGGGGACTCATCGGCCTCTTCGGTCCAGATCGACCGATACGCCTCGCCGGATGAAAAGGGGCGCTTGGTCAGAATGATCAGCTGCAAAAGCGGCTGCCACAAAAATGGGCTGTAGTCGATGACGCGGCGGTCCGAAAGAAACTCTCCCAAATAGCGGCGCATCGACCAATAATCCGTGCCGTCGGGGGTGCCGAGATTTGCCAGCAAGATGCCGATCTTCGCACGCGGAACGGCTGGATGATCGGCGGGAAGCACCGTCTCTTTCTCAGCGACAGAGAGCTGCTTATCCATCAGTCCCGACCCGGCATTTGCGTCTAGCATGTTTTGAAACCTTATCCATCTCGACCACCATGGGCAGATAACCGCAAAACGTCACGGGTCAAATGCGTCACCGCGGGGCAGCGGCGTTTCCTGTCCCCCCAAAGCATCTGCGAGCCGGGTTTTGGCTGATCCCGGGCGCAAGGCTTGCGGTTGGCTCTGGTGCGGTGCCCACCCAGTGAGCAGAATGAGTTCAAATCGTGCAATCAATCGACCATCTTCACTGGAGGCGATCCGACGATAATAGCTCTCTGCCTGTGTGAGAACACCGCGCGGCAGCGGGCGTCGGTCCCGCGATGCCAAGGCATTTGTTTCCCCCATCGCGCGCAGGTCGCGCATGAGGTCGGTCAACGAGAGGTAGCTCGCTTGGAGGGTGATGCTGTCAGCCACAGGCAGCGCGAAGCCGGCTCGTTGCAGAAGTCCCCCCAAATCGCGGATCTCTGCCATGGGGGCCACCCGGGGCGCGATACCTCCGCGCAGATCGCTCTCTGCTTGAGCCAAGACGCGGCGCAGATCGGCGAGCGTCTGGCCGCCAAAAAATGCCGCCAAGAACAAACCGTCAGGGCGCAGCGCGCGCCGGCATTGCACCAATTGCCCCACCGGATCATCCGCCCAATGGAGCGCCATAGCATGCACAATAAGATCATGTGAGGCTTCGGTCAGAGATAGCGTCGCAGAATCCGCACAAACCTGAGCATCAGGCAGCACCGGCGCCCAAAATTGCGGAAATCCGGTCACCAAAGCGGGTGCTTGAAAGCTTCTGTTAACCAACTGAAGTCTCTCTTGGACCTCGAAAATGGCTTCGTCATGGAGAAATCGCGCCGGTCGCGCCATCGACATGGCCCGGTGCCGTTGTCGCAGCAAACTTGTGCGATCGGTGAGGGTCTTGGGCATGCGATGCGCGCTCCGAAGTTTCTATAGAGGATAGGGAATGAAGCAGATCCTGCAAGCCGCACTGAAAACCGTGTTCCCGGATCACTGTTTGCTATGCGGGGATTTGACCGACGAGATGCATGGGCTTTGTGGTCCTTGCTGGCGCGATACACCGTTTCTGCTGACCCCGGGCTGTAAACTCTGCGGCGCACCGCTTTTGGGCAGCGATGGCGGCGACGGTGCAATCTGCGAGGATTGCCGCGAAACCATGCCCCCTTGGGACGCAGGCACCACAGTGATGCTTTATGAAGGCGCGGCGCGGCGCTTGGCGATGGCGATCAAACACGGCGATCGGTCTGATTTGGTCTCGCCTTTGGCTCAGTGGATGGCGCCCAAGGCGCGCCCCTTGGTTGAAACAGGCATGATTGTTGTCCCGGTGCCAATCCATTGGCGGCGGCTCTTGCTGCGGCGGCACAACCAAGCGGCGGGGCTGGCTCGACATTTGGCCAAAGAACTTGGCCTTCCTTGTTTGCCCGATGCCTTGCGCCGGTGCCAAGCGACATCGCAACAGAAGAAAATGACCAAAGCCGAGAGCTTTGCCCAGCAGTCGAACAGCATCGCACCCACGCCGCTATGGCAGCATCAACTCAAAGGTCGCGCTGTGCTTCTTGTGGATGACGTGATGACCACTGGCGCGACGCTTGCTGCATGTGCAAATGCTTGCCATGCTGCTGGCGCAAGGCGGGTCTGCGTTGTCACTTTGGCAAGAGCCGTCAGGACCCCCTAAGTGCTAACAGGCGCACTGATGGAGACGAACGATGCAAACGGTCGAAATCTACACAACGCCCTTGTGCGGCTACTGCCATGCCGCCAAGCGGTTGCTGACCGCAAAAGGCGTAAGTTTTCAGGAGTACGACCTTTCAGTGACGCCGGAAAAGCGCGCTGAAATGCGGACCCGATCCTCTGGGGGCCGTACAGTGCCACAGATTTTTGTGGGCGCGACGCATGTTGGAGGGTGTGATGATCTCTTTGCCCTAGAACGCGCCGGAAAGCTCGACCCGCTGCTCGCAGGATAATTCCATGCTTTGCGGTCTGGTTCAGATGACCTCAAGTGATGATCCGGCAGAAAATCTTATTGGCGCGCGCGCAAGCGTGATTGAGGCCGCAGAAAACGGGGCTGAGCTGGTCCTGACCCCAGAGGTCACCAACTGTGTCTCAACCAGCCGACGCCGACAGAACGAAGTGCTCCAGTTGGAGCAAGATGACCGTGTCTTGGCGGGACTGCGGGAAACTGCGGCAGCCAAGGGTATCTGGCTGCTTATCGGGTCACTGGCGTTGAAAACCGGTGACCCCGATGGACGCTTTGTGAACAGATCCTTCTTGATCGCTGCAGATGGCAGCATCGCGGCGCGCTATGACAAGGTCCATATGTTCGATGTCACGCTGTCAGAGAACGAGTCGTATCGCGAATCTGATGGATACAAACCTGGGCAGGAAGCTGTGCTGGCCGAGACCCCCTTTGGCGGAATCGGCATGACGATTTGTTATGATTTACGATTCCCGTATCTATACCGCTCTCTTGCCCAAAAAGGTGCCAAAATAATAACAATTCCATCGGCTTTTGCCCGTCCAACAGGGAAAGCGCATTGGGAAATTCTTTTGCGTGCCCGGGCGATTGAAACGGGCTGCTTCATTCTGGCGCCAGCACAAACGGGCGAACATAAGGCAGTTGCCGGAAAAATACGCAAAACCTGGGGGCATTCTATGATTGTGAGCCCCTGGGGCGAGGTTTTACTGGATTTGGCAAACTTGCCTCGTGTCGGAGTGTTAAAAATTAATGTAGACTTAGTTAACGCTGCTCGCGGACGTGTTCCGTCCGTCTTGCAGGATGCAATTATTAGGAACCTGTAATGAGTGATCAGTCGCTTCCTCTGTCTGTGCGAATTGTTTGTGAGCTTTTGTTCGTAAACCATCTCGCGCGGGACAAATTGTCGAAAGTTCTGCCCAGCGGGATGGAACTGTCACAATTCCTTGTGCTGCTTCATATTGGGCAGCTTGGCGAAGAAACCGGACCGGCGAAACTCGCCGAAGCCTTCAATGTCACACGCGGTGCCATGAGCAACACCCTGAGTCGGCTAGAGCGGCAGGGATTGATCACAGTGCGCCCCGATCCATTGGATGCGCGCCGCAAATTCATCGGTCTAAGCGAGCCAGGCCGCGAGACGCTCGACAGCGTCTTTGGCGGCATTCGACCCGCGTTCGATCCGATCTTGGGCAACAAAGCTGATGGACAGCTGGACACCTCGCTTGAGGTGCTCTCGGACTTGCGCGCGGGGCTTGGGCCGCGCCGCTAGGCCCCCCGTGTTCGGGATCAATTTCGGAAGGCTCAGCGTTCTCGGACGGCGGTCGCGGCGTAGTTGACCGAAAGGTCATTTGCGGAAAGCTTCCAACGTCCGCTGAGCGGGCTGTAAACGAAGCCCTTTCTGTCGACCGGCGTGAGTTGCGCGGCCTCGAACATCGACCAGAGCTCGTCCGGCGAAACAAACTTTCGCCAATCATGGGTGCCCACGGGGAGCCAGCGTAGGATGTGTTCTGCTCCGATGATCGCTTTGGCAAAGGATTGAGGCGTGCGGTTGAGGGTCGACATGACCAACACACCTCCGGGGGCAAGCAAAGACGCGCAGGTTGCCACAAACTCTTGCGGGCTTGCGACATGCTCAATGATCTCAAACGCTAGCACCACATCGAAGGCCTTGCCTTCGCGAGCCAAAACCTCACCTGTTGTCTCGCGATAGGTGATATCTATGCCCATCTGGGCTGCGTGGATCTGTGCCACAGGAATCGTGGCCTCTGAGGCGTCCACACCGGTCACCGATGCGCCGAGCCGGGCCATTGGCTCTGATAAAAGCCCGCCGCCGCAGCCGATATCGACCAGGTTCAGGCCTTCAAAGGGACGCGCATCTCCAAGCTCGCGGTCATGCTCCATGGCGATTTGTGCCGTGATGTAGTCCAATCGGCAGGGGTTCATCAGGTGCAGCGGTTTGAACTTCCCGTTCGGATTCCACCAATCTGCGGCCATCGCTTCGAACTTGGCGATTTCGGCGTCGTTTACACTGGGCGCAATCGTCATTTGAGTGTTCCTTTTCGTGCCGATCCTATGGCGGGCCGAGATCAGACACTATATAGTCCTGCTATGGAGCAATTGGCAGGCACGAAAACCGCATCACAGTTTCTGTACGCGCCTGTCGATCCGTTTGATCAGCGGATTTTAGAGGTTGGCGACGGGCACCGCATCTATGTGGAGCAGTGCGGCAACCCCGATGGCATCCCCGTGGTGGTATTACATGGGGGACCTGGCGGCGGCTGCAGCCCAGCGATGCGCCGGTATTTCGACCCCGACGCTTACCGTGTGGTCCTGTTCGATCAGCGCGGCTGCGGACGTTCGCGGCCCCACGCCTCGGTGAAAGACAACACCACGTGGCATCTTGTGGCCGATATCGAGAAAATCCGCGAAACGCTCGGGATCGACCGCTGGGTTGTATTCGGCGGCAGTTGGGGCGCGACGCTGTCCTTGATCTATGCACAGAGCCATCCTGAGCGCGTCGCCTACATGGTGCTGCGCGGGGTCTTTCTGATGACCCAAGCCGAGTTGCAGTGGTTTTATGGCGGTGGCGCGGGACAGTTCTGGCCCGATGTGTGGGAGCGTTTCGTTAAACCGATCCCAGAGGCCGAACGCGATGACCTGATCGCGGCCTATCACAGGCGACTGTTTTCCGGCGATATGATCGTAGAGACACGCTATGCCCGGGTTTGGGCAAGCTGGGAAAATGCACTGGCCTCGATCGACAATGATGGGATCACCGGTGAAAGCCCAGCAGACTACGCACGCGCCTTCGCGCGGCTTGAGAATCACTATTTCACCAATGCTGGCTTTCTCGACTATGATGGACAGATTTTAGATCGCGTGAGCCGGATTTCACAAATCCCTGGAACGGTGGTGCAAGGCCGTTATGACATGATCTGTCCGCCGCGTTCCGCTTGGGCACTAACTGACCAGTGGAGCCGCGCGGAATTGAAGATGATCCCGCATGCTGGACATGCGTTGAGCGAACCAGGGATCAGTGCTGAGCTGGTCCGGGTCACAAATGGGCTCAGACGGCAAGTAAAGTCGCTCGATCTTTGATCGGCGGACTGTCCGGTCGCCGATCGTCGGAGGAAAAGACGGAGCAAACATGGACGACACCCCCAGCCTATCAGAGGTCAAAGACGGGCCCCTGATCGCCAGGAACATCTCTGAAATGCGGCACCAAGATGGCCGTGCTGTCGAAACCAAACCGATGATGGCGCTCTGTCGCTGCGGGCATAGCAAGAACAAACCGTTTTGCGACGGATCGCATAACGAGGCGGGCTTTCAAGATCGTGGCGGAAAGCCAGAAGGTCCTGATCGAATATTCACCTATGAGGGCGCCAAGGTCACTGTGACCTTCAATCCAAGACTGTGTGTCCATGCCGCCGAATGCGGTCGCTTGGCGCCGGAAGTCTTCAACACCTCTCAAAAACCATGGATCCAACCCGATCAAGAGGTGGACAACGGAATTGCGGCTGTGATGCGCGCCTGTCCCTCTGGCGCGCTTAAAGAAGCACCTCGAGGCGAAACGCCCATGCACCAGTTCGATGAAACCCGGGTGCAAGTGACGGTCCAAAAGGATGGCCCTTTTTGGGTGCAGGACGTTCCCTCGCCCGTACCGCCAGAAGGGCAGGGGATGTCGGCGCGAAAATATGCGCTCTGTCGCTGCGGGATGTCCGGTGCGAAACCCTATTGCGATGGCAGCCACCGCGATAAGGCCTGGAAGGATGATATGTGATCGATCCCAGCAAGGGATTGGCTACGCATGGCCCCGACGCGATGCTTCAGGCGATTGTCCTTGCAATTCCCAGACTGACTGCCTATCTCGGCGCATAACAGCGGCGCGGCTCGGCTCACCGGCCCGCACCACCGGGAAAGACCGACGGGCCGCGGGCCCGTTTTTTTGTTTTGGAGATCACTTCGCAGTGTCCGATCTGATCGCTCTCGCGTCCATCGACCGGCGTCTTGCCGAGATCGTCACCCCTGTTATCGAAGACATGGGCTATGAATTGGTGCGCGTGCGTTTGATGGGGGGCAAGACCAAAACGCTTCAGATCATGGCTGATCGGCCTGAAGGCGGCATTGAGGTCGATGATTGTGCAGCGATCTCAACGGCGGTTTCGGCAACACTCGATGTCGAGGATCCGCTGGAAGAGGGCTATACGCTGGAAGTGTCGAGCCCCGGGATCGACCGACCGCTGACCCGGTTGAAAGACTTCGATCTTTGGGATGGCTATGAGGCCAAGCTTGAAACCCGCGAATTGATCGATGGTCGGCGCCGGTTCAAAGGCACGCTCGCCGGGGTCGAGGGCGATGAGGTTCTGCTGACGTTGCCGGAGTTTGGCGAGGATGGCGCGCCCCTGACCATCGGGTTGCAATTCGATTGGCTGAGCGATGCGAAACTCGTGCTGACAGATGACTTGATCGCAGAAATGCTGCGCGCCAGAAAAGCCGCGTTGCCAGATACCGATATGTTTGACGAAATCGTCACCGAAGACACCGCTGAAACCGCCCCTCAAGAGGAGGACTGAGCATGGCTATTACCAGTGCCAACCAGTTGGAATTGCTGCAAACCGCCGAGGCTGTCGCCCGGGAAAAAATGATCGATCCGTTGCTTGTCATCGAAGCGATGGAAGAAGCGCTCGCCAAGGCAGCAAAGTCCCGCTACGGCGCTGAGATGGACATTCGCGTCAGCATTGACCGGAAAACGGGTGTGGCGAGCTTCACCCGTGTCCGCACCGTGGTCGAAGATGATCTGCTTGAGAATTATCAGGCTGAACTGACCGTGGAGCAGGCCAAACAATACATGGAAAACCCTTCGGTCGGGGACACCCTGATCGATGAGGTGCCGCCGGTGGAGCTGAGCCGGGTCTCTGCGCAGTCCTCCAAACAGGTGATCCTGCAGCGTGTGCGCGAAGCTGAACGTGAACGCCAATACGAGGAATTTAAGGACCGCGCCGGCACCATCATCAACGGCCAGGTCAAACGCGAAGAATATGGCAACGTCATCGTCGACATTGGCCGCGGTGAAGCGGTATTGCGGCGCAACGAGAAGATCGGTCGCGAAAGCTATCGCCCCAACGATCGGATCCGCGTCTATATCAAAGATGTGCGCCGGGAACCGCGTGGGCCGCAGATTTTCCTCAGCCGGACGGCGCCGGAATTCATGGCCGAGCTTTTCAAGATGGAAGTGCCAGAGATTTACGACGGGATCATCGAGATTAAGGCTGTTGCGCGCGATCCAGGCAGCCGCGCCAAAATCGCTGTGGTGTCCTTTGACAATTCCATCGATCCGGTCGGCGCCTGTGTAGGTATGCGCGGCAGCCGCGTTCAAGCGGTTGTCAACGAGCTTCAAGGGGAAAAAATCGATATCATTCCCTGGAACGAGGACATGCCGACTTTTCTGGTGAACGCGCTGCAACCGGCAGAAGTCAGCAAAGTGGTTCTCGACGAAGACGCTGAGCGCATCGAGGTTGTTGTGCCGGACGATCAGCTGTCGCTGGCCATTGGGCGGCGCGGTCAGAATGTGCGCTTAGCGAGCCAGTTAACCGGTCTCGACATCGACATCATGACGGAGGCCGATGAAAGCGAACGGCGTCAGAAGGAGTTCGCCGAGCGCACCAAACTTTTTATGGACACGCTCGATCTCGACGAGTTCTTTGCGCAGCTCTTGGTCTCGGAAGGCTTCACCAATCTTGAAGAGGTCGCCTATGTGGAGCTTGACGAGCTTTTGGTGATCGATGGGGTCGACGAGGCCACGGCAGAGGAATTGCAGGCCCGGGCGCGCGAACAGATCGAGGCGGCGCATCGCGCCGCTTTGGAGAAAGCCCGTGGATTGGGCACCGAAGAGGCGCTGATCGAGTTTGAGGGGCTGTCGCCCTTGATGATCCTGGCCTTGGCTGAAGATGGGGTGAAGACGCTGGAGGATTTCGCCACCTGTGCGGACTGGGAATTGGCCGGTGGCTGGACCACGGTCGATGGCAAGCGCGTGAAAGATGACGGCTTGTTAGAACCTTTCGATGTGGGCCTGGAAGAGGCGCAAGACATGGTGATGACCGCCCGCGTGCAGCTTGGCTGGGTCGATCCAGACGATCTGGTGCAGCCCGAAGCTGAGGCTGGCGACGAAAACACCGAAACAGAACCCGCCGAACAGGCGGGGGTCTGAGCCAGTGGAGCGTTGGTATGGCTCGCGGCGGCACGCCAAATGAGACGGCAGAGCCTCAAAGGCGCTGTATCGTTAGCGGAGAGACCGGACCGAAAAACGGTCTGATCCGTTTCGTCGTGGGTCCGGACCACTCGGTCGTCCCCGACATCCTGGACCGTCTGCCAGGGCGCGGGATTTGGGTCAGCTCGGAGCGAAAGGCGCTCGAGACGGCTGTGGCGAAGAACAGCTTTGCCAAAGCTGCGCGTCAGAAGGTCTCCACCGCACCGGATTTGGCGGAGCAGGTGGAAGCACAACTGGCGCGGCGTGTGGTTGAACTGGTCGCAATGACGCGCAAAGCCGGTCTTGCAGTTGCTGGCTATGAGAAGGTAAAGGGCTGGATCGAGAGCGGGCAGGCCAAACTGCTGCTGCAGGCTCACGATGGCTCCGGACGCGGACGCAGCAAGATCAAACCGCCGGAAGGGGCGGGCACATTGGTCACTGTTTTGAATGCGGCTGAATTGGGGATCGCCTTCGGGCGGGAAAATGTAATACACGCAGCGCTTGCGGGTGGCGGACTCACAATACGTGTTGTAGAGGAGGCCGCACGACTTTCGGGCCTACGCGCGACCAACGACGGGGAAACGCCCGTCGGGAAGGGTAAAACAACCATATGAGCGACACTGACGGCAAAAAGACACTCGGCATTCGTGGTGGCTCCCGGTCGGGACAAGTGAAGCAAAGCTTCAGCCATGGCCGGACAAAGAATGTCGTGGTGGAAACCAAGCGCAAGCGCGTTGTCGTGCCCAAGCCCGGTACCGGTAAGGGGGGCAGCACTGGCGGCGATCCGTCGCGTCGGCCCTCGGGAATCAGCGATGCCGAGATGGAGCGTCGCCTGAAAGCGCTTCAGGTTGCCAAGGCGCGGGAAGCGGAAGAAACCAAGGCGCGGGAAGCAGAGGAGAAGCGTCGCGCCGAAGACCGTGCGCGTCGGAAAGCCGAAATCGAGGCCAAAGAACGCGAAGAACGCGAGCGCGAAGAGCGTGCGCGCCTGAAGGCGGAAGAAGAAGAACGCGCGAAACTCGAAGCCGAACAGGTCAAGAAGCAGGCGGCCGAGGAAGCGAAGAAAACCACCGCCAAGCCAAAAGCGAAATCGGCAGCCGAGCCGCAGCAGCGTGCCCCTGCGGAACAACCCGCCGACACTGCGCCAGGCCGCTCGACACCCACAAAAACCGGCGTGCCGACACCGCGCAAAAAAGACAGTAAAACCGATGAGCGCGATCGCGGGCGTGGCAAAGGCCGGGATGAAAACCGCCGCACCGGGAAACTGACGGTCAACCAAGCGCTTTCGGGCGATGGCAGACAGCGCTCGCTTGCCGCGATGAAGCGCAAGCAAGAACGCGAACGCCGGAAGGCGATGAGCGGTGCCGAGCAGCGTGAAAAGGTCATCCGCGAGGTTCAAGTCCCTGAAACCATCGTGGTGCAGGAGCTTGCCAACCGCATGGCCGAACGCGTGGCCGATGTGGTCAAGGCGCTGATGCAAAACGGCATGATGGTCACACAGAACCAGTCAATCGACGCGGATACTGCGGAACTCATCGTCGAAGAGTTCGGCCACAAAGTGCAGCGGGTGTCCGATTCTGACGTGGAAGACGTGATCGACGCGATCGAAGACAGCGACGAAGACCTCGCGTCGCGTCCGCCCGTAATCACCGTGATGGGCCATGTCGACCACGGCAAGACCTCTTTGCTCGACGCGATCCGCAATGCCAAAGTGGTTTCAGGCGAGGCCGGTGGCATCACTCAGCATATCGGCGCGTATCAGGTGAAAACCGATGGCGGCAGTTTGCTGACCTTCCTTGATACCCCCGGCCATGCGGCCTTCACGTCTATGCGCGCACGCGGTGCGCAGGTGACCGATATTGTGGTGCTGGTGGTCGCTGCGGATGACGCAGTGATGCCGCAAACCGTCGAGGCCATCAATCACGCCAAGGCTGCCGAAGTGCCGATGATTGTGGCGATCAATAAGATCGACAAGCCCGAAGCCAATCCTGACAAGGTGCGGACGGATTTGTTGCAGCAAGAGGTGATCGTCGAGAAGATGTCCGGTGATGTGCTGGATGTTGAGGTGTCTGCGATCTCTGGAAAGGGGCTGGATGAGCTTCTTGAAAACATCTCGCTTCAAGCCGAGATACTAGATCTCAAGGCCAATCCCGACCGCCCTGCTCTTGGTGCCGTGATCGAAGCACAACTTGATGTGGGGCGGGGTCCCGTCGCCACCGTTCTGGTGCAAAACGGGACGCTGAAACAGGGTGATATCTTTGTGGTTGGTGAGCAGTGGGGGAAAGTCCGCGCGCTGATCAATGACAAAGGCGACCGCGTGAAGCTTGCGGGTCCCTCTGTACCGGTGGAGGTTTTGGGTCTGAATGGCACACCTGAAGCGGGTGACGTTTTAAACGTTGTGGCGACGGAAGCGCAGGCGCGCGAGATCGCCAATTATCGCCAACAGCAAGCCAAGGACAAACGCGCGGCTGCAGGCGCTGCGGCAACCCTTGAACAGATGATGGCCAAAGCAAAGGCCGACGAAGACGTTCAAGAATTGCCGCTGGTGGTGAAGGCGGACGTGCAGGGCTCTGCTGAGGCAATTGTGCAGGCCATGGACAAGATCGGCAATGACGAGGTTCGGGTCCGCGTCCTTCACTCTGGTGTGGGGGCCATCACTGAAAGCGATATCGGTCTGGCCGAGGCCTCAGAAGCACCCGTCTTTGGTTTCAATGTGCGTGCCAATGCCACTGCGCGGAACACCGCCAACCAAAAGGGTGTGGAGATCCGCTACTACTCGGTGATCTATGATCTTGTAGACGATGTAAGAGCGGCGGCGTCGGGCTTGCTCAGTGCCGAAGTACGCGAGAAATTCATTGGCTATGCAGAGATCAAGCAGGTCTTTAAGGTCTCTGGCATCGGCAAGGTTGCGGGCTGTCTGGTGACCGAAGGGGTGGCGCGTCGCTCCGCCGGGGTACGTCTACTGCGCGACAATGTCGTGATCCATGAAGGCACTCTGAAGACCCTCAAACGCTTCAAGGATGAAGTGGCCGAAGTCCAGTCCGGTCAGGAATGCGGCATGGCATTTGAGGCCTATGACGACATCCGCGAAGGCGACGTTATCGAAATATTCGAGCGCGAAGAAGTAGAGCGGAGTCTCTCTTAGTCAATTAACTTTTTCGGCTAGTTCAACAGGCTATCAAGGGGCGTTCACACGGGCGCCCCTTTGACGTTTTGGCGACAGACTGTGCGGTGTGACACGGATCCTTGTACGCCGCTCAGATACAAAAAACGTCAAGGCATGAAAAAAGCCGCGTGCGATGCGCGCGGCTTCCAAAGTTGGGTGGTTTCAGGTCGTTACGCCGAGTGGCGAACGACTGGAAACCCCTCGAACACACGCTTTCCAACGCTCACGGCAATCTTGCCGTTCTCGAGCGCACGGATGAATGTGCCTTGAACTGAGATGCAACTTCCCAGCGAGATGGTCTTCAGCATGTTCATCTCCTCCCCAAAATGTGAGATCAACGTTCTTGGTTTATAGTAAAGAAATCTTCACAGTTCACTAACAAAAGCATCACACTTGCCTTAATTCCGCCCAAATGTTGTGCTTATCCCTGAGAATTATTGAGCACTTTGGCTTATTGTCCGCAAATTCAGCGTTAATTCTCGGTGGTTTAACGTCAAAGCAATTCTCTAAGAATCGGAATGAGGGGCACGTCCGCTGGGGGCATAGGATAGTGGCCGAATTGACTCGGTTTGACCCAGGCGAGCGTCTGACCTTCTTTAGGCTGTGGAATGCCTTCCCACTTGCGGCACACGAAAAGCGGCATCAGAAGGTGGAACTCCTCGTAGCCATGACTGGCGAAGCTGAGGGGCGCAAGACAGGACTGCCAGCTATCTATCCCCAACTCTTCCTGCATCTCACGGATCAGCGCCGCCTCGGGGGTCTCTCCGGCTTCGACCTTGCCACCGGGAAACTCCCACAGGCCAGCCATCGACTTTCCTTCGGGACGCTGGCTCAGCAAAACCCGTCCGTCGATATCTACAAGCGCAACGGCAGCGACGAGAACAAGCTTCAAGACCGATAATCCGCGTTGATCGAAATATAGGCGTGGGTCAGATCACAGGTCCAAACGCGCGCACGGCCTTCTCCGAGCCCTAGGTCGACGTGGATGTTGATCTTTTGTTGCTTCATGTAGGCTGCCCCATCAGCCTCGGCATAATCGGGCGACACCCACCCATCACGGGCAACTTCGATATCGCCGAAGTGAATGGTCACCCGATCCCTGTCCGCTTGGGCTCCGGACTTGCCCACGGCCATTACGACCCTGCCCCAATTGGGATCCTCGCCGGCTATGGCTGTTTTGACCAAAGGCGAGTTGGCCACGGCCATCGCGGCTTTCTTCGCTTCAATGCTGTCAGCAGCGCCGGTCACCTCAATCGTGACGAATTTGGTCGCACCTTCGCCATCGCGCACAACCTGATGGGCGAGATCCTCCATCAGGGCGCGTAACCCTGTCGCAAACAGCGCACGCGCCGCGGTATCGCTCTCAAGATCGGGACCGGCGAGCCCCGTGGCGGCCATCAGCAGCGTGTCAGAAGTGGAAGTGTCGCTGTCCACCGTGATGCAGTTAAAGCTCTGATCGGTGGCCTCAACGATCAAGCGTTGTAGTAAGGGCTGCGACAGGCGCGCATCGGTAAAGAGAAAAACCAACATCGTCGCCATATCCGGTGCGATCATGCCTGAACCTTTCGCAAAGCCTGCGAGTGTCACGGGACCCTCAGTGGTTTCGATCCGCTGCACCGCGCCCTTGGGAAACGTGTCGGTTGTCATGATCGCACGCGCCGCCGGTTCCCATGCCTGAGGTGACTGTGTCTCGACCAGTTCAGAAAGCGCCTGAGTGATCCGCGCCTCTGGCAATGGCTCTCCAATCACGCCGGTAGAGCAGGAGAACACGCGCGCTTGCGGCACATCAGCGGCGTTGGCCACGGCAGCGGTTACTTTGGCCACGGCCTCTGCGCCGTTTCTGCCGGTGAAGGCGTTGGCATTCCCAGCATTGACGATAATCGCCGCGCCGCTTTCAGCTACAGCAGGGGCTGCAAGTTTCGCCTCAATATCGAGGACCGGTGCCGAGCGCGTTGCCGATTTGGTTGTGACCCCTGCCAGGACAGTGCCAGGCGCCAATAGCGCGAGCATGACATCATCCCGACCCGTATAGCGCACGCCTGCCGCGGTGGCAGAAAGCGTGACACCAGCGATCGGCGGTAAGCTTGGGAAACCGCCCTCGGGGGCCAAGGGCGAGACAATCGTCGCGGAGCTATCGCGTGCCGCCCGCGCTGCCGCGATTTTCGCGCTACGGCAGCGGCGTATCAGCCGGCTGTGTCGGCTCACTCTTCAAAAAGCCCCGGGTTGGACAAGAAAGAAGGATCGATCTCATCGAGGCCCTTTTGCGTGACCTCCAAGCCCGCAAGAGTCTCTTCAATATAGGCTTGGACCGCTTGTGTCTGGAGCTCACCCTCCAACTCACCGGCGACCTCCTCGAAGCTTGGAGGCTCCTGCAGACGCGAATCATTGAGTTTGATCACATGCCAGCCGAATTGCGTTTGCACCGGTTCAGAGACCTCCCCAGCCACCAAGCCTGTTACGGCTTCTTCAAACGGGGGGACCATCATGCCGGGGCCGAACCAGCCAAGTTCGCCGCCATTGGGGCCGGACGGGCCAGTCGAGCGTGCGCGCGCGAGCTCTGCAAAATCGGTACCTTCATCGAGCAGCCGCTTAATGTCTTCCGCAGCTTCTTGGCTGTCGACCAAGATGTGAGAGGCGTTGTATTCCGGTTCTGGCTCGCCCTGCGCGAATTGTGTCTCATAGGCCTCGCGCAGTTTTTCATCGGTGACCGCAGTTTCGCTGACCTCACCGATAATGACCGAGGCAAAAAGCGCACGAATTTCATTGTCGAGAATACGTTGGACCGTCGCCGACGGCTCTCCCATCTCTTGCGCCAAAGCTTGCTGCTGTACCAGTTGTTCCAACAGACCGACATAAAGCTGATTGTCAGGCAGAGCCTGATATTGCGGCGGCAATTGCGCCCGCAAAGCGTGCAGATGGCCCGCGGTGATATCGACCCCACCAACGGTCGCAACAACAGTGTCTGCGGTGACTTCCTGGGCTTGTGTCAAAGCTGGAAAGGCAAGGCTTATGCCGCAGGCCAATGCAAGGGCTGGGCGGGAGATATAGCGCATCTTGGCTCCTGAAATCTGCGTTCGGCGTATTTCCGTACACAGGGTGACGTTGACAGTCGAGAGACCGACCCTTACATCGCGTTTGTCGCGGGACCGGACCTTCCCGCCGCCCTTTTATGGGGCAGCTCTGGAAGGAGCAAGGCAGACCCCGCGGCGACCTTAAGACGTTCACGCGGAGTTTGAGAGTGCTAGGCCTAGGAACGCTAAGCAAAAAAGTCTTTGGCACACCAAACGACCGAAAGGTCAAAGGGGTGCGCGGCATTGTTAGTCAGATCAACGAGTTGGAATCTGAGTACCAAGCGCTCGACGATGAGGGGATCAAGGCGAAAACCGCTGAGCTTCAATCTCGTGCGCAAAATGGCGAGCCGCTCGACACTCTATTACCGGAAGCCTTCGCAAATTGTCGTGAAGCTGCGCGGAGAGCCCTGGGACTTCGGGCCTTCGACGTCCAACTGGTTGGCGGTATTTTCCTGCATCGCGGTAACATTGCCGAGATGAAGACCGGCGAGGGCAAAACGCTTGTCGCCACTTTCCCCGCATATCTCAATGCGCTCACAGGTAACGGTGTGCACATCGTCACGGTCAACGATTACCTCGCCCGCCGCGACTCCGAATGGATGGGTAAGGTTTACAATGCGCTCGGCCTGACTTGTGGCGTGGTTTACCCGCAGCAACCCGAAGACGAAAAGCGCACCGCCTACGCGGCAGATATTACCTACGCCACCAATAACGAGCTAGGCTTCGACTACCTGCGCGACAACATGAAATCTGATCTCAGCCAAATGTTCCAGCGCGACCATTACTTCGCCATTGTTGACGAGGTGGACAGCATTTTGATCGATGAGGCGCGGACGCCGCTGATCATATCTGGTCCGGCGCAGGATCGTAGCGATCTTTACAAGTCGGTCGATGGCTTCATCCCCGATCTGCAAGACGATCACTTCAGCATTGACGAGAAGACCCGGAACGTCACCTTCACCGATGAAGGCAATGATCTGATTGAGCAACGGCTTTCGGCGGCGGGACTCTTGCCCGAAGGTCAGACGCTGTACGATCCCGAAAGCACAACCCTGGTTCACCACGTGACCCAAGCGCTTAGGGCTCACAAGCTGTATCAAAAGGACAAGGACTACATCGTCCGCGATGGCGGCGTCGTTCTAATCGATGAGTTTACCGGTCGTATGATGGCGGGGCGGCGCTTGTCAGATGGGTTGCATCAGGCGATCGAAGCAAAGGAAGCTGTGGCCATCCAGCCTGAAAACGTCACGCTTGCCAGTGTTACCTTCCAAAACTACTTCCGGCTCTACGACAAGCTTGCTGGGATGACCGGTACTGCCGCCACAGAGGCAGAGGAGTTCTCAGAGATCTATGGTCTCGGGGTGGTCGAGATCCCCACGAACATGGACATCGCTCGGGTCGACGAACATGACCAGGTTTTCCGCACCGCGCGAGAGAAATACGATGCGATTGTCGAAAACATCCGTGAAGCCCATGAAAAGGGTCAGCCAGTTCTGGTGGGCACGACCTCGATCGAGAAATCGGAATTTCTCTCCGAACTTCTGAAAACGGGCTCAATCCCGCACAATGTCTTAAACGCGCGCCAGCATGAGAAAGAGGCGCAGATCGTGGCGGAAGCGGGCCATATCGGGGCCGTCACCATCGCGACCAATATGGCGGGCCGCGGCACTGACATTCAGCTTGGTGGCAATGTCGAGATGAAGGTTCTTTCGGCCTTGGCCGAAGATCCCGAGGCACATCCCGATGAAGTTCGGGCCAAGATCGAAGCTGAGCATGCCGATGAGAAGGAAAAAGTGCTTGCAGCTGGCGGGCTCTATGTTCTCGCGACCGAACGCCATGAAAGCCGTCGCATCGACAACCAGCTGCGCGGCCGTTCAGGTCGCCAAGGCGATCCGGGTCGGTCTTCTTTCTTCCTGTCGCTGGAAGACGACTTGATGCGCATCTTTGGATCCGAGCGGCTCGACTCCATGCTGGGCAAGCTCGGCATGAAAGAAGGCGAAGCGATCGTGCACCCTTGGGTCAACAAATCGCTCGAAAAAGCGCAGGCTAAGGTCGAAGGGCGTAATTTCGACATCCGCAAACAGCTCTTGAAGTTCGATGATGTCATGAACGATCAACGTAAGGTGATCTTCGGACAACGGATGGAGATCATGGAGGCCGAAGAGGTCTCAGATATTGTCCAAGATATGCGCCATCAGGTGATTGATGACCTGATCGAAGAGCATATGCCGAAAAACACATATGCCGATCAGTGGAACACCGAAGGGCTTTATGCGAGTGTGATCGAGGCGCTTGGGCTCGATCTGCCGGTCATTGCCTGGGCAGAAGAAGAAGGCGTGGATGACGACGACATCCGCGAGAAGCTTTATAAAGAAGCTGATGAATTCATGGCGAAAAAGACCGTGGATTTCGGCGCCGAGAATATGCGCAACATCGAAAAGCAGCTCTTGCTACAGACCATCGATAGCAAATGGCGCGAGCATCTTCTGCGTCTGGAGCATCTGCGCTCGGTGATTGGCTTCCGCGGCTACGCGCAGCGCGATCCGTTGAACGAGTACAAAAACGAAAGCTTCCAGCTCTTTGAGGGGCTGCTTGATGGGCTGCGGGCGGAGGTGACGCAGAAGCTGTCGCAGATCCGTCCACTCAGCGAAGAAGAGCAAAAGGCGATGGTGCAGCAGTTGCTGATGCAGCAGCAAATGGCCGCCGCGCAGACTGCCAAACCTCAGCTAGAGACGGTTGGGGATGGTGCAAGCCCGGCAGCCCCGCCCGCGCCCAATGAAAATGCTTTGCCCGGCTTTGACGAAAACAACCGGAGCACGTGGGGCAACCCAGGTCGCAACGATCCTTGTCCCTGCGGGTCTGGCAAGAAGTTCAAGCATTGTCACGGGAGGCTGGTCTGAGCCGCGCGCATCTGCGTGCGGTTGCAGGATCTGCGGCGCTTCTTTTTGGAATATGGGCCGGGATGGCTCACGCGGATAACTGCGCGCGTGAGTTGACCTTATCAGCGGCCCGTGACGGACTGGTCGATCTCCGGGTGTCGGCGCCTTGTGAGCCGTTCGCCCGGGTCGATATTGCCTATGGGCCATTTATTGTGACGGAAGAAACTTCGGGCACCGGAACGGTCGACCTTCGCCTTCCGCGCATCGCAGTTCTGCCATCCGCCGCGGCGCAGATCTCGGGCACAGTTCTGTTTGCGTCCTTGCCTGAGACCGGCGAAAGGGCCGCGGACTACATCGCCCTGGTCTGGCCTGGCACAGTTGAGCTTTCGCTCTCCCTTCCAGAAGGAGTTGGCTCTCAACCACTTTCCTTGGGGTTTCCCTTGGGCGCGGAGGCGCGCCGGGCGGAGGTCGTGATACTCCGTCTAGACGATGAAGCACCGGCCTTTGTCGATATTGCCGTCTCCAGTGCGGTCTGCAGCGAAGCACCGATCAATGCAGCGCTTTTGATCTCTGACCGCGATGCAAGACTGCCCGTTGTTTTACCGCTGCAAAGTTGCGAAGGTTCCGACGGGTTTGTTCGTCTCACCCTGCCGCCGCCTCCGGCTTGATCACAGATAGCCGCTGCTGCGAAAGCTCAGCTCGGTCGATTTGCCGATAATCAAATGATCGTGGAGTGCGAGCCCCAGCATTTCGGCCGCGGACTGAATTTTTTCCGTCATGGTGATATCTGCTTCAGACGGGGTCGGATCGCCGGACGGATGATTGTGGACCAAAATCAACGCAGAGGCATTCAGTTCCAGCGCCCGTTTTATGACCTCACGCGGATAGACTGGAACATGATCAACAGTGCCTCGGGACTGTTCCTCATCGGCGATCAGGACGTTCTTGCGATCAAGGTAGAGCACACGAAACTGTTCAGTCTCCAAATGGGACATCGTGGTGTGGCAATAATCGACCACTGCGTCCCAACTGCTGATAATCTGGCGTTGCATCACCTTGGAGCGCGCCATGCGGTGAGTGGCAGCCTCTATGATTTTCAATTCCAGCACCACCGCCTCGCCAACGCCGCGTACCTGCAACAACCTGTCTCGCGGGGCAGAGAGCACACGCGCGAAATCACCGAACGTCTCCATTAGTCGCCGTGCCACAGGCTTCACGTCGCAGCGTGGGATCGCTTGGAACAAAAGCAGCTCCAACAGCTCATAATCGGGCAGGGCAGCCGCCCCGCCTTCAATGAAGCGTTCTCGCAGGCGTTTGCGATGGTCCTTGATGTAGGAAGGGAGTTTGCGCGCCTTGGTATCAGTCAACACCAATTCTTGCCCCGCGAACAGGGGCAGCCTCGGTTCGGAAAACGCGCTGCGATCAGACATGCCGCGCAATCTCCGTAAGAAAGCTAAAGATGGTCTTAAATTAGCGGTTTCTCAAAGCGTTGCGCGCGTAGAACCGAAGCGATCTGGTCAGCTTTTCATGCTGTCCCAGAAGCCCTTGACCTTGGTGAAAAAGCTCTCGCTTTCAGGGTGGTTGTCCTCAGAAAGCTCCTCAAACTCACGCAGAAGCTCTTTCTGACGACCCGTGAGATTGACCGGGATTTCCACCGCAAGCTCGATGAACATATCGCCCGCACTGCCGCCCCGTAGCGCAGGCATACCCTTGCCCCGCAACCGCATTTGACGTCCCGATTGGCTGCCAGAGGGTATTTTCACCCGCGATCTGCCGCCATCGATGGTGGGCACCTCTACTTCGCCGCCAAGCGCCGCCGCGGTCATTGACACTGGCACACGGCAGAAAAGCCCGGTGCCGTCACGTTGAAAGAGGTTATGCTCTGCCACCTCAATGAAGATGTAAAGATCGCCGGTCGGTCCGCCACGCATGCCGGCCTCGCCTTCGCCCGCGAGGCGTATGCGCGTGCCAGTCTCAACACCTGGCGGGATATTCACTGACAGCGCACGTTCTTTTTGGACGCGACCTGTGCCACCACAGGCAGGGCAGGGGTTTTTGATGATTTGGCCGAGGCCCGCACAGGTCGGACATGTGCGTTCGACGGTAAAAAAGCCCTGCTGCGCCCTGACTTTTCCTAGTCCAGAGCAGGTCGGACAGGTCACCGGCTCGGCGCCACCTTCGGCACCCGTTCCATTGCACTCGCCGCAGACTACGGCGGCTGGAATGGTGATCGTCTTTTGCTGCCCGGCCCAGGCCTCTTCGAGTGTGATGGAGAGATTGTAGCGCAGATCGGAGCCCCGCGCTGCGCGTTGACGGCTGCTCGCTCCGCCGCCGCGATTGCCGCCCATCATGTCGCCAAAAAGGTCGTCGAAGACGTCCGAGAAGGCAGAGGCAAAATCGCCCTGTCCTGCCCCGGCCCGCGGTCCGCCCCCCATGCCGCCTTCAAATGCGGCATGTCCGAACCGGTCGTAGGCTGCTTTTTTGTCTTGGTCTTTCAGCACTTCATAGGCCTCATTGGCCTCTTTGAAGCGAGTCTCAGCATCCGGATTATCGGCGTTTCGGTCGGGGTGAAGCGCTTTCGCCTGTTTGCGATAAGCCTTCTTGATTTCGTCAGCCGAGGCACCTTTCGCCACACCTAGAACGTCATAGTAGTCTCGTTTCGCCATGGGCGGGCTGCCTTTTTAGAAACACAACAGCCGACCCAGAGGGAACCCGGGTCGGCTGCGCGGTTATCGGGAGCGGTTAGGATGCGCGTTTGTCGCCGCCGAGATCCTCGAAATCGGCATCGACGATATCGTCATCGGCGGCGCGTGGTTCTCCGTCCTCGTCTACCGGTGGCTCTTCGCCTTCCGCGCCGTCCTGTTGCGACTTGTAGATCGCCTCGCCCAACCGCATTGCGGCTTCGGTGACATTCTGAATGCCGGACTTGATCTTGCCTGCATCCTCGGTCTCTAGCGTTTCTTCGAGCGCGCCCAGCGCCAACTCAATCGCCTCGATGGTGGAAGGATCGACCTTGTCACCATGCTCGTCCATCGATTTCTTGGTCGAGTGGATCAGGCTCTCGGCTTGGTTCTTGGCCTCGACAAGCTCTTTGCGTTCTTTGTCGGCCTCAGCATTGGCCTCCGCATCACGCACCATCTGTTCGATCTCGTCATCGGACAGACCGCCAGAGGCTTGGATCGTTATCTTTTGCTCTTTGCCGGTGCCCTTGTCCTTGGCCGCCACGGCGACGATGCCGTCGGCATTGATGTCGAAGGTGACTTCAATTTGCGGCATGCCGCGCGGTGCAGGCGGGATCTCTTCAAGGTTGAACTGACCGAGGATCTTGTTGTCAGACGCCATCTCACGCTCACCTTGGAAGACCCGGATCGTCACCGCGTTCTGATTGTCTTCGGCGGTCGAGAAGATCTGGCTCTTCTTGGTTGGGATCGTGGTGTTGCGATCGATCAGGCGGGTGAAGACACCGCCCAGCGTCTCGATGCCAAGCGACAACGGGGTGACGTCGAGCAGAACGACGTCTTTGACATCGCCTTGCAGCACACCCGCTTGGATGGCGGCACCCATGGCCACAACCTCATCGGGGTTGACGCCTTTGTGTGGCTCCTTGCCAAAGAACTTTGTCACCTCTTCGATCACTTTGGGCATGCGGGTCATCCCGCCGACCAAAACGACCTCATCAATGTCGCTCGTCGAGATACCGGCGTCTTTCAGAGCGGCCTGACAAGGCTTCATCGACTTCTTGATCAAATCGCTGACCAGGCTTTCCAGCTTCGCGCGGGTCAGCTTCATCACCATGTGGAGCGGCGTGCCGCCGTTCGGGTCCATGGAGATAAACGGCTGGTTGATCTCGGTCTGCTGGCTAGAGCTGAGTTCGATTTTGGCTTTTTCTGCAGCCTCTTTTAGGCGTTGCAGAGCCATCTTATCCTTGGTCAGATCGACGCCGTTTTCCTTTTTGAACTCGTCGGCGAGGTAACTGACGATCTTCATATCGAAATCTTCACCGCCGAGGAAGGTATCCCCGTTGGTCGATTTCACTTCAAAAAGACCATCATCGATTTCCAAAATGGTAACATCGAAGGTTCCACCACCAAGGTCATAGACGGCGATGGTTTTGCTGTCTTTCTTGTCCAAGCCATAGGCAAGCGCTGCCGCGGTTGGTTCATTGATGATCCGCAATACTTCGAGGCCAGCGATTTTACCCGCATCTTTGGTGGCCTGACGCTGCGCGTCATTGAAGTAGGCAGGCACGGTGATGACGGCTTGCGTCACGTCATCGCCAAGATAACTCTCGGCGGTTTCTTTCATCTTTTGCAGTGTGAATGCAGAGATCTGGCTGGGCGAATACTTCTCTCCGCGGGCCTCGACCCAGGCGTCGCCATTGCCACCGTCTACGATTTCGTACGGCACGATATCGCGGTCTTTGGTGACTTCAGCATCATCGACGCGGCGGCCGATCAGGCGTTTCACCGCAAAGATTGTGTTTTCTGGGTTTGTCACCGCTTGGCGCTTTGCAGGCTGTCCGACAAGGCGCTCGGTTTCGGTGAATGCGACGATTGAGGGGGTCGTCCGGGCCCCTTCGGAGTTTTCGATCACCCGGGCCGCGGAACCATCCATAATGGCAACGCAGGAGTTGGTGGTCCCAAGGTCAATTCCGATGACTTTCGACATATATTACGATCCTTCTGGCGATATCCGGAGACGGCCCGGCTGCGGCACCGATCCCCTATCCCGGTCTTATGGTGGCCTAGGCCACCGCTATCTGGCGGGTATATAGGAACAGAGTCAGGGTGCTGCAATATCGGCTGGCCCTTACAACAGCAGAGAACGAGCGTCCAACTGATATGAATGCCAAGAACGAAGACCGTTCCCTGATTGCTGCGCCTCGGCTGCTGCCGGGTCAACTTGATCGCGTGGCGCAAACCGCGCTTGTGGCAGATATTCGCAGTGTTTTGACCAAAGCCCCATTGTTCGCACAGACCACGGCGCGAGGTCAGAAACTCTCCGTGCAGATGAGCTCGGCAGGGACGCTGGGCTGGGTCTCGGATCGCCATGGATATCGTTACGAGCCGCAGCACCCGTCAGGCACCGCTTGGCCACCTATCCCTGAACGATTGTTGACGCTCTGGCGCGATCTCTTGCCCGACGCGCGGACGCCAGAAAGTTGCCTGATCAACTACTACACCGCCGATGCGCGTATGGGGCTGCATCAGGATCGCGACGAGGCAGATTTGACACAGCCCGTGTTATCAATTTCGCTCGGCGATGATGCATTGTTTCGCTTTGGCACCTCTCATAGCCGCAGCCCGACACGATCGGTGTGGTTGTCTTCAGGGGATGTGGTGATCCTGGAAGGCCCCAGCCGCCTGGCTTATCACGGTATCGACCGCCTCAGAGAAGGCTCATCCACGCTCTTTTCCCGTCCAGGTCGCGTCAATCTGACCCTCCGGGTTGTGACCTGAGGCCCACAGTGCGAACAAATGCCGATTGAACATCCCGGTCAATCCATCCTTTAAGAAACAGTGTGATTGTGTTGCGAGTGAAAGGTTCAGGAGGCCATGATGGAGTTCGATAAGCTTACCGAGGTGATGCGCGGGGCCGCGCTGCGTGCAGGCGCCCAGATTATGGATGTTTACGGTCAAGACAGCGTTGAGGTGGAAACCAAATCCGACGACAGTCCCGTCACCATCGCTGATCAGCGCGCCGATGATTTGATCCGTGCAGAGCTTTCCGCCGCGTTTCCAGATACGTTGATCGTCACTGAGGAGCAGGCGTCATCGCATGAGCAAAGCGCTGACAGCTTCCTTATTGTCGATCCGCTTGATGGAACAAAAGAATTCATCAAACGCCGTGGCGAGTTCACCGTGAACATAGCCTATATCGAAAATGGCGTCCCTATTCGTGGAATTGTTTATGCCCCTGCTAAGGAGCGGCTGTTTTACACAAGCCCCAACGGCACCAGTGTTGAAGAGGCAGGACCACATGATCCTGACGCCGCGCCCGGGGCTGTGACACCGCTCAAAGTGACTGAGCCGGACAATGCCGCGCTGTTGGTGGTGGCGTCAAAATCGCACCGAGATGCCGCGACCGATGCCTATATCGCGCGCTATGATGTGGCTGATATGAAGAGTGCCGGGTCCTCTTTGAAGTTTTGCCTTGTTGCGGCTGGAGAAGCTGATTTCTACCCCCGCTTGGGCCGCACCATGGAATGGGATACCGCGGCAGGACATGCCGTCTTAGCGGGTGCAGGGGGTATGGTCGTGCGTTTTGACAGCCACGCGCCGCTCACCTATGGCAAGTCCGGATACGAGAACCCATTCTTTATAGCTTATGCCCCGGGAGTTACGCTGGCCGCGCCCGAAGGCTAAGCACCAGCCTGGAGCGAGACCATTTCCGTCCTGATCGTCATTCCCGCCCGCTATGCCTCGTCGCGATATCCTGGCAAGCCCCTTGCGATGCTCAAGGGCGCGACGGGCATCGAGAAATCACTGATCCAGCGAAGCTGGGAAGCAGCGATGGCCGTGCGGGGCGTCGATCAAGTGGTGATCGCAACCGATGATTCGCGAATCGCAGACGAGGCGAATAGCTTCGGCGCAGAGGTGGTGGACACGCCCAGCACGTGCGAAAATGGAACCGCACGCTGCGCTGCCGCACTGGAGGCGTTAAAAAACCCTTTTGAAATTGTGGTCAATTTGCAGGGCGACGCGCCGCTTACGCCTCCCTGGTTCGTTGAAGATTTGATCAGCCGTCTTCAGCGTGAGCCGGAATTTGACGTTGCGACACCGGTTCTAAATTGCCACGGCGCGGCGCTCGAGGCTTTCCGCGAAGACCGGCGTCACGGTCGTGTCGGCGCAACAACCGCGGTGTTTGATCGACATTGGAGAGCGCTCTATTTTTCGAAAGAAGTGATCCCGTACACGACCGAGACCTATGAATCCGCAGATTCCACACCAGTTTGGCACCATGTCGGTGTTTACGCCTATCGACCAAAAGCCTTGAGAGCTTATCGCGATATGTCCGCTGGTCCACTTGAACGGCTCGAGGGGTTGGAGCAGCTGCGCTTCCTAGAGGCAGGTCAAAGCATCTTATGCGTCGCGGTTACCGCGCGTGGCCGAAACTTTTGGGAGCTAAACAATCCTGAAGATAGCCTAAGGATTGAGCACGCTTTGGCAAAACTTGATATCGAATAGGCAGCATCTCTGTGAGCTCCAGACGCTCCTGCGCTGAATTTACCCTAGGTTAACGATAATCTATTCTGCAGCGCAGAGACGGGCTGACTTTCTCATCGTCTCGGTGTAATGTTGCGCTATCGTAATCGCGTATGTCCTTGCCTAACATACAGGTCTTCTTTTAGAGCACGCCTAGGCGGCAACGGAAGCGAAGTAGTAGAGAGCACCATGTCACGTAAAGTCACCAAAGCAGTCTTTCCGGTTGCCGGAATGGGAACACGTTTTCTGCCAGCGACGAAATCGATCCCGAAAGAGATTTTACCCTTGGTGGATCAACCCTTGATCCAGTACGCAATTGATGAGTGTCGAGCCGCGGGCATCGAAGAGTTCATCTTTGTCACCTCGCGTGGGAAGTCTGCGCTTGAGGACTACTTTGACGGCGCGCGTCAGTTGGAAGAGACGCTTGAGCGCAAGGGCAAAACCAAGCTGCTCGAAGCACTCAAGAAAAGCGACATGGACAGTGGTGCGATCGCTTATGTGCGTCAGCGCGAGGCACTTGGTCTTGGTCATGCTGTTTGGTGCGCTCGTCGTTTGATCGGAAACGAACCTTTTGCTGTTTTGCTGCCCGATGACGTCATTACCGGTGATATCCCCTGCTTGCAGCAGATGGTTGAGGCCTATGAGCAGACCGGTGGCTGCGTTGTTGCGGCCATGGAAGTGCCGATGGATAAAGTGTCCTCCTACGGTGTGCTCGACATCGAAGAGGATATGGGCTCCATCGTGCGCGTTAAGGGCATGGTTGAGAAACCCCCGGCAAGTGAAGCGCCGTCTAACCTGGCGGTGATTGGGCGCTACATTCTGACCCCAGACGTTCTCGAAAATCTCAATGAAATGAAAGTCGGCGCTGGTGGCGAGATCCAATTGACCGACGCGATTGATCGGGAAATCGATGGCGGCGATGGGGTCTACGGCTACCGGTTCCGTGGCCAACGCTTTGATTGTGGCTCGAAGCTTGGATATCTACAAGCCACCGTGGCTTTCGGCCTGGCCCGAGAAGACCTCGGCGACGAATTTGGTGATTTTCTTAGAGACTACGTACGCATCCGAGACGCTGCAGAGTAAAGTCCGCATCCGGTACTACAAAAAAAGGCGCCGCTGCGGCGCCTTTTTTTCGTGAGCCTCAGCGCGTTGTTCTAAGCGGCTTTGGTTGCCTGTTGATCGGTCAACAAGGTGTGCAGCGACAGGGTCGTGTCATTGGCACGCAGCTTGCCGCAAATTCCTGGGTTGCGCATGACACGCGATACTGCTGCCAAGGCTTTGAGGTGATCCACGCCTTCCTGTGCCGGCGCGAAGAGACTGAAGACCAAATCCACCGGCTGTCGATCAACCGAGTTAAAGGCGATCGGTGTCTCTAACCTGAAAAACACGCCAACCACCTTCTCGAGCCGCGACAGTCGAGCGTGTGGCAGCGCCACGCCCCCGCCAACGCCAGTGGGACCAATGCCCTCACGGTCCTGAAGAGCTTCCATCGCAGATTTTGGGCACAACCCATAACAAGACGCTGCCGTTTCGCTCAGTTCCTGGAGCAGACGCTTCTTGCTGGACAAACGCCCGATGACCCTAACAGCCTCGGGCTTCAGTAAGGATGCGAGATCCATTTAGTTTCTCTCTTTCCAAACTCACTCAGCGCGCGTTGCCGGGATCGATCCAGCCAATATTTCCATCTTCACGCCGATAAACAACATTCACGCCACTAGAGCTTTCATTGCGAAAAACCAAGATTGGGGCGCCCTTGAGTTCCATCTGCATCACTGCCTCGCCTACCGAAATAGACGGGATACGAGTCTCCATTTCTGCGATGATCACAGGTTGAAGCGACTCTGGTTCCGTCTCGGGATTCTCGTTATCAGCCGCCATCACATAATAGGCTGCGCCCTCGGCTTCAACCGGTTGTGAACGCTCTTTGTGATG
>JBCDGN010000046.1:0-30254 GCA_038751255.1 Pseudomonadota bacterium | reverse complement strand
GGTCTTTCAACTCGGCGTCCATGACGTCGAACCTATCCGCTGATCCCAGCTTTCGATGCGCCTTGATCTGTGCCAGGAGCCGTTTGCGAGTTTCGACCAACTGCCCCCGCTTTGAGGTTAAAGATCTGAGACGGCGTAGCTTTTGATGTGGCAATACGCGTCCCGCATAGGGTCGGAAAGCCATGCACCGCGCAATGAGTTCAGCGTCGATCCGATCTGTCTTGGCGCGTGTGCCCAGGCTGGCGGCGTCGCGTGCGGACCCCAATCGCCGTTCTTGCCCCCCGTCGTTTCGAAGCAAACCAACGCCCCCAGTTCGAGCGCAAGTTGAGCACCCTGATCGTGACCTTCAAGCTTGTTCGCCATTCGCAAGCGCTTGCCGTCCGGCAGACAGTGAATATCCAGCCAATCGCGGCTGACATCTATCCCGATGATCCTTGCCTGTGATATTTTACCCATGCTCTCTTCCTTCTGTTCCGCGGTCCTAACCGGCCGCACTCAACTGTTCGAGATGATGAAGAGAGACGGTGCTGGCCCGCTAGGAAACGTGGTCAACGCCACAAGGCTCAGACGCCAAACACCGCCCCGTCACCGGCCTCGGCTAAGGTCGCTGACGGGGTCAGGTAGCAAACCGGAGATACAGAAGGCTCAGATCTACTTCCAACCGATAGGTAAATCTTCGTGAACTTTTCCTCGCCTACCGGTGAGGGATCGTTGATCACCAAGATTGGCGCTTCGGCACGCGTAGCGCATGCACTGCAGATGGCCGTTCTCTGAACGCGCGTTTCTGATCGTCGGCACTGAGTTGCGAGATAGGCTTGCGGCGCGGCTTATCTGAAGTCGTGCTTGTGAAGCAAAAGCCTGTGCTGTTTTAATTCGTTGAACGGTTCTCTATGCTGCTCGTGAATGACAAGCCCATCGATTGAGACATTGCAGAAGGAACTTCGTGCGGCGGAAGAGCGCCCGGAGGTTTTTGACCAGTTGGTTCCTCAGGTCGCTCAAGTCGTTGAAACAGGTGACAGCCAAGCGCTCGATCTTCTGGTCCGAGAGTTCGCTCGTGCGGAGCAGTCGCTGGTAAATCGTCAGAGCAAAAACGGACAAGGCAATGAACAGTTGCTTTTTGATCTTGATGCTGGCCTGAACGTTTCCCGGGTCAGCGCTGCGGCTGTTGACGAGCTTTCTATAGAACCCGGCCTGGATTTCTCGATCTTTTTGAGCCCACGTGACCGTGACGACATCACAAGTGTCGCTCATGGAATGACCGACCGAGCGCTCATCAACATTCCTGTCCTGCCCGGCGGAAGACCTGTTCTGATCACTGTGACCCGTGGGCGTCGCGGTACCGTGTCATGTGCTGCGATCATGAGTGTCTGGTGCGCTGAGATAGAGACTGATCTGGAAGTAAGTTTCCGGCTCAGTGATGTTGAGATTGATATCGTTCGCGGGCTTTTCGAAGGGCTTAGTCCTAAAGATGTTGCCCGCCTGCGAGACCGGTCTATCGACACAATTCGCACCCAGATAAGGGCGGTCTATTCAAAAACAGGCGCCAGGAGCGTGCTGGACCTAGCGCATCTGGTCTACAGTCTGTCGAATAAGTCGTTTCCCGCCACAAACTTTGAGCCCTCCACTGCGATGCGCCGTTTGATTGAAACTGGATCCGGTTCGGTGGTGGATCTACTTGTCGATGGACCCAGAAATGGAGAACCAGTCCTGTTCTTCCATGGGTGCCTTGGGGGACGCAATTTTGCAGCGTCTGCACGCGCAGCGTTGTCCCATCGGTTGGTGATTGCGCCTGGCAGACCGGGTCATGGTAAAACCTCCCCGCCGATCGTTCCGCCTAGGGAAAGACCCGCGGAAGCGGCCAAGCAAGCGTTGCATATTCTTGATGAGATGAAGATCGCTCGCACTGATTTGCTGGCCTATGATGTTGGCGCAGCTTCGGCGCTGACGCTTGCACAAATCGCGCCGGAACGGGTGGGCAGGATCACTTTAATCGCTGCATTGCCGCCTCTCGCGCAGTTCTCTGATGTTGTGGAGCTACCGGTCCAGCAACGGGTGTTTCCGCTGTTGTCCCGTACTTCATCGCAAATGTGCGAAGCTTTGGCGCGCCTCGGTGGCGAGCGTTTGCTCGCAGGTGGAGCGCGCGGGTTCGCCGCAACGGTCTTCGCTGGGTCGCCGATCGATATCGCAGCTTGCAGAACACCTGAGGTCGCTAATCTTTTTTGGCGTGGCCATGCTTGGCACACGCGCATGGGCCCTTCTGGTTTTGTCTCTGACGTCGCGATTGCGGCAACCGGCTGGTCGGATCAGATCGGGCCTGTGCAGGCAGAGATCACCTGGATCCATGGTGTTGAAGATACCAGCGGACATCTTCGCCGGATCGAGGCTTTGCGCGCGCAGTTTGGCGGCAGGCTTAAGACTGTCCCTAAGGCAGGCCATGCGCTTCTGCATACCGCGCCAGAGACTTGGGTAGAGAGTGTTCTGAGCTGACTGCTGCACCAACTGTCACCACCAAGCCACAGTTAGCCTTGCATTTATAAGACGTGGGATCGCGTTCCCTGTATCGATGTTTTCGACTGAAAATGGTACTTAGAGCGGTTGCATTGCCAAGGCGGATGCCGGCTCAAATGAACCTTCTTGCATATTGTTATACTATAACAATACACTATGTATTCTTGTGCCAAATGCCGCTGTTCCTCCTATGCACTAAGGACACTTTTTCAATGTGTTTCAGCACCGGCGGGACCACGTGAAAGAGGAAGATCTTTTCAATGCCTGACACGCAACCTATGCCTGACACCCGACTGCCCGTGACCGTGCTTTCCGGATTTCTCGGAGCGGGTAAGACAACGCTTTTAAACCGTGTTTTGAATAACCGCGAAGGCCGCCGTGTCGCGGTGATTGTCAACGACATGTCCGAAGTGAATATCGACGCCGATCTCGTGCGGGCCGATACTGAATTGTCTCGAACGGATGAGACGCTGGTTGAGATGTCAAACGGCTGCATCTGCTGCACGCTGCGTGACGATCTATTGGACGAGGTCCGTCGATTGGCGGCGGAGGGCCGTTTTGACTATCTGCTGATCGAATCGACCGGTATTTCAGAGCCTCTGCCCGTGGCGGCGACCTTTGATTTTCGGGATGAGGACGGCAACAGCCTCGCCGACGTCTCGCGCCTCGACACGATGGTGACCGTGGTCGATGCGGTGAACCTCATGCAAAACTACACCAGCCAAGACTTCCTTAGGGATCACGGCGAAACGCTCGGAGAGGAAGATGACCGCACGCTGGTGCATTTGCTGACCGACCAAATCGAATTCGCGGATGTGGTTATCCTCAACAAAGTCGCTGATGCCGGACCGCAGTTGACCGATGCGGCGCGCAAGATCATCCGCAGCCTCAATGCCGATGCTCAGATCATCGAGACCAATCATTCAGACGTTGCGGCGGACAAGATCCTCGACACCGGTCTCTTCGATTTCGAGAAAGCGCATGAGCACCCGATGTGGGCGAAGGAGCTCTACGGCTTCGCGGATCACGTGCCCGAGACCGAAGAATATGGTGTCACAAGCTATGTCTACCGTGCCCGGCGGCCGTTCGTGCCAGAAAAGATTATGTCGGTGCTCAACGGGGATCTCCCTGGCGTGATCCGTGCCAAGGGACACTTTTGGATTGCCACGCGGCCGGATTGGGTTGCGGAGTTTTCGCTTGCGGGCGCTTTGTCTTCGGTCACCCCGCTGGGAACTTGGTGGGCCGCAGTCCCAGAAGAACGGCGCCCTGATCACGACAGCGCTCGTGCCTATATGGCAGAGCATTGGCAAGAGCCCTGGGGCGACCGGCGCCAAGAGATTGTGTTTATCGGAAGCGGCATCGACTGGCCTGCATTGAAAGCAAAGCTGGACGCCGCATTGCTGCCAGCGCTGCAGTCTTTCAGCCCCGAAGACGTACCGGATCTGCCCGATCCTTTCCCGCTGTGGCGTCGCCAGCCCATGGACGCGTGATCCACATCTCGCCCTTAGCCCGCGGTCTCCGGACGGCGGGCTGAGGCGACCATGAATCCTGGCCCTGCGGTCCAGGCATTTGGATTGCGAATGATCTGTAGGGCGTCGCTGATGGTTTCGCGCGGCAGAAACCCCTCTTCGATCAAGCGTGGTGCCAGTGTCGCGAGGGTCAATGACCAAGTCCGCGCCTCAGCGCTGCCGGCGGTGTCTTCGGCGTGGTTCAGGATCGGTTGGATATGGCGCGCGTCGATCTGATAAAACCCGGCCTTGGCCATGGCGCGCGGCAACTGTCCACCGAACCGAAAGTCCCAGTTCTGCGCATCGGCAAATTCAAGATAAGAGGTCCAAAAGCTCGCCCAGAAACGGTTTGGACCCGCTGCGATACGGCCAAAATCCATCTCAGTCACAACAAAGGCCCCGCCCGGTTTCAGCGCCTTTAACAGACGGCTAAGCAACTCGATACGCTCGGGCAAGAAGCACAAAAGTGCTCGACAATGGATCAGGTCGTAGCGTGCCTCGCCCAGATCCGCATCGCGCAAGTCCAACACTTGCAAGGTCAGATTGCTCAGGTCGTTTTCGGGCACTTGGCTCAGGTCAAGATCGCTCACGGTAACGGAGGCCTTAGGCATCGTCTCTGCCAGCCAGAGCGAGATTGTGCCCCGGCCTGCGCCGATATCCAGACATGCCGCGTCGACCGGAAGGCCCAGCCGGGAAATTGCCGCCTGCGCATCGGGATCATGTGCTCTGGCCATCTGATCGAGCCTTTCGCCCTCAGTTGGCAGAGAATGGGGCAGCAAGTCTTCATACATCGCTCAGATCTCCGTTAGGTGGCAGGATACAGCAAGACTGTCCGGGTCGATCTAAGCGCCAGGGCAGTGGTGAAATAAAGCAAGATTTGTCAGTCGGCCGTGTGGGACAACGCGGTGGAGACGCTAATAATGGGATCACACATGACAGGAGACTATGAAGACAGAATGCTCCGTGTCCTCGATTTCATCTATGAAAATTTGGACGCAGATCTGTCTCTTGACCGGTTGGCAGAGGTCGCGGCGATGTCGCGGTTTCACTGGCACCGGGTCTTTCACGGGATGACGGGCGAAACTCTGGCGCAAGCGGTGCGACGGGCCCGAATGCATCGCGCCGCGTGCCTTTTGGCACGAACCGATCAGCCACTGCGCGAGATCGGTAAGGCCTGTGGTTATGACAGTCCAGAAAGCTTCGCCCGTGCTTTTCGTGCCGGATATGGTCAGACCCCCATGGCGTTTCGGAACCGCGGCCTCACGCCGCCCCCCATAAGCATCAAAGATGGAAAGGATGCGTCGATGCTTGATACACCGCCAACCTACGAGATCACGATCCGCGACATGCCCGGCTATACTCTTGCCGCGCTCCCCCATACCGGCCCCTATATCGAGATTGGCCAAGCCTTCGAGAAGCTGAGTGCGATCGTCTCGTCTCGCGGGCTTTGGGAGCAAGTCCAAGGCATGATTGGGGTCTATTACGACGATCCAAGTGCTGTTCCCGAAGAGAAGCTGCGGAGCCATGCCGGCCTGATCACGGGCGCAGACTTCCCCATGGAGCCTCCGCTAGAGGTGGTAACGCTTCACTCGGGGCCACATGGCATACTGCTTTTCAAGGGTCCCTATGCGGGTCTCAAATCGGGCTATGACTATCTCTATGGTACCTGGCTGCCGCAATCGGGCAAAACACCTGCTGACGCGGCCCCGTATGAGATCTACCTCAACACGCCTATGGACACCGCGCCGGACGATCTTCTGACGGAAATCTGCCTGCCGCTCAGCCCAAATTAAAGTTGCGAAAAGCAGAGCGGGCGTCTCACAGCCCGCTCACCACCCCATCAGGGGGCGAAAGACGAGGGCCACGACGCCGGAGCAGATCACAATCCCAATGAGATTAAGCAAGAAGCCCGCGCGCACCATGTCGAGGATCTTCAAATCGGGGTTGGAAAACACGATGGCGTTTGGGGCCGTTGCGACAGGCATCATGAAGGACATGTTCGCGGCAAGAGCGGCGGGTACTGCCAATAAAAGGGGTGAGAAACCAAACCCAACAGCCACCGCGGCCACGACCGGAATGATCGTCGCGGCGGAGGCAGGGTTCGACATGATCTCTGTCAGGAACACCATCAGAACTGTGACCATGAAGATCATCGCAATCGCCGAGATCTCGAAGGTCGAGACTTGCGCGCCGATCCAATCGGCAAGCCCGGTCTCTCGAAAACCCATCGCCACAGCCAGCCCGCTGCCGATCAAAATCAGTACGTTCCAGGGAAGTTTTGCCGCGGTGGGCCAATCAAGCGCAAAGCTTGTCATGTCGCGATTGATGGGGATCGCAAAAAGCAGCAGGGCCGCGGCGCAGGCAACACCTGTATCGGTGATTGGAAGGCCTGTAGCACGGGCAATCGGGTCGCCGAGAATCCAGCCGATGGCGGCGAACAGAAAGACACCTGCGACGGTTTTTTCGCCACGTCCCATTTCGGGAAGCTGGGCAACCTGGGACTCGATCGCGGCGCTTAAATTCGCGCCACCGTGAGCGGAAGGCGGATAAAGAACGAAACTCAACAAAAGCCAGACGGCGGCGAGCATCACCAGGGTCACCGGAAGTCCGATGACGAGCCAATCAACAAACTCGATCTCGATCCCATATTCGCCGGATAAAACCGTCGCCAACAGCGCGTTGACCGGAGAGCCGATCAACGTTGCCATCCCGCCGACGGAGGCGCTATAGGCAACCGCCAAAATCAGCCCTACCGCAAAGCCGCGGGACGGCACTGTGCCGTGGACGGCGCTTTCTTCTTTCACGAAGTCGATCACCGACAGCGCGACCGCATACATCATGATCGTTGCTGCCGTGTTTGTGATCCACATCGACAAAAACGCGGTGGCCAGCATGAAGCCAAGCATCAATTGGCGCGGCTTGACCCCAACAACCGAGACTATGGTCAGCGCAATCCGTCGGTGAAGGCCGACAGATTCAATGGCCATCGCCAGCATGAACCCTCCGAGAAAGAGAAAGATCAAAGGGTGGCCATAGGAGCTGGTCACTGTCCCAAGCTCTGCGATGCCCGCCAACGGCATGATGATCACCGGCAAGAGAGCCGTGGCAGCGAGCGGAACGGCTTCGGTTAGCCACCATGCGACCATCCAGGTAAGGAGCGCGAGCAATACCCAAGCAGGCTGAGGCATCTCACTTGGGGGCGGGAGGCTTCGCAGAACGAAAAACAAAACAGGGCCGCTTAAAACTGCCAGCAAATACTTTGCCCTTACCAACACAGCGACTCTTCCCAACTCATGCGCGGGGCAAACATATCGCATCAAATCCCACATGGATATCAGCCATGCGATCAGGACGGGTATTTGATCCCCGCAGGACCGGGCTAGGCAGCCCGAATTCCCTGTTCTAGCGTTTTCACAATGGCCGGAGGTTTTTCCGGAACGGTCGAGGGAGGAAAGGACATGTCAACCGAAACGGTATCGAGCTTGATGGACACCGCCATTGCGGCAGTGGTGAACACGGCGAGTTCAACCCCATCGAGCACCCTAGCGCCTCAAGGAATTGTAGGTGTCTACTATGGTGGTCAGTCTTACTACCAACCAGGAGCCTTTACGGGCATGACCCCGCCGACTGAGACCTCGGCCTTTGGTTTGGGGTCGGTGACCAAGACCTTCAGCACGGCGGTGATGGGTCTCTTGGGCAATACCAAATTGACCGAAGAAATCGGTAACCATGTGCCGCATCAATTTGCTTTGCAAAGCTCAGCCCGGCAATGGACGCTGAGCCAGCTTGCGGGGTTTTGCTCGGGTCTGCCGAACTATCCCTGTCCCCTCAGCTTTGCACCAAAGGCCCCGGGCGACCAACCGCTACCTCACTTTCCAGAAATAGATAACGCAGATGATGCGCGTTTTTTGGATTTCATCAACAGCTTCATCCCTCCAATGCAGCCTGGGCCCTATATCTACTCTGACATCGCCATTGGCCTGGCTGCAACAATCGCGATGTACCACGCTGGCTTCGATAAGTTTCACGCAGAACACACCCTGCGATGGTGGTCCAAGAACCTTTTCAAGCCTTTGGGCATGGTGAATACCGGGGCGTTCGACAAGAGCGGCGGGTTCAACGTGAAAGGAGATCCCCTGCCCAATCTGATTTCTGGGTATGAATACCTTTCTCCACAAGGCCAACAAGCTGTCTACAGCGCTGTCCCCTACCAGGGCTGGTGTCCCTGGGGCGCGGCCGGTCGGGCCTATTCCACCTGCGCTGACATGTTGAGTTTCGTTCAGGCCTTGGTCGGAGAGACCTCAGTCAACAACAAGCCTGTGGCATCTAGTCTGACAGAGGCACTCACGCTGTCGCTAACTCCAGTGTCGCCATCAGTTTACCCGACAAATCCGGGAGGATCAGAAAATCCAAATGTCACCCAGGCACTCGCCTGGGTAGTGAATGCATCTAATCCCAACGCCACATTTGCTTCGAAGGATGGAGACCTCGCTGGGATCAGTTCCTATGTGACGGTTTGCCCGGACCTCAAGCTTGGCACTGTGATCCTGACAAATATGAAGGGGGTGTCTGTCGGCCCGGCGGCGGATACCCTGACACAAGGTCTGATGGCTTTGGCGACCTAGCGGATCTCTGCGCGCTGACCGGCATCCCCTTTCGGTCATGTCGTGTCGCCCTGGATCAGCTTGGCCTCAAGTACAAGCCGCCCGGCGTCCATCTGCGAGTTCTCAGTCCCAACAATCCAATCCGCTGCTGCCTTGCCGATATCGTAACGCGGCGTCGCCGTGGAGGTGATCCGCATCGGCAGGGCTTCTAAGAACTCCAAGCCGTTGAACCCGGCAATCGCAATATCGCGAGGCACATCCATGCCGCGCGCAAGCGCCTCCATCAGACCGCCCGCAGCAAGATCGTCATTTGCGTAGTAGATTGCATCAGGCGGCGGGTTTCTATCCAGCATCTCGGCCGTCATGCACCGCCCGAGCAGCATCGATGACGCGCCATCGGCGGTCTGGCTGGCAAGCAACGTTCCCCCTGCCTCCGCGATCCGCAGAGCGAAAGCTTCAAACCGTTTGGTCGCGCGCAGGTCATGGCCCCCTTGACTGGCGATATAGCAAAACCTGCGGTAGCCGCGATCGATCAAATGTTGGGCCATTTCTGCGCCAGCACGCTGGTGCGAAATCCCGAAACAGGCCGAGATTGGTTCGGCATCCACATCCATAATTTCAGCCGCGCGCACGCCGGTGCGTTCAATGATCTCTCGCACCGGGCGGTTATGCTCTAACCCGGACAGAATCATCCCGCGCGGCCGCCAAGAGAGCAGATCGAAGACCAGATCCTCCTCCGCTTGCGGGTCGTATTCCGAGACCCCAAAGACCGGACGCAGACCGCATTCTCCCAAGGTTTCGCTGATCCCTGTCAGCACCTCGGTGAAAACGCGGTTTTGAAGCGTGGGCAGGATGACCCCGACTAAGGGATTGTCATAAGCCGCGATCCCCGCTGCCAGTCGGTTATGCACATAGCCGATCTCGCGCGCGGCCTTATGCACCTGATCTCGAACATTATTTGAGCTGTACCCAGATCCCCGCATGACCCGCGATACCGTCATCTGACTGACGCCTGCGACCCGCGCCACATCATGCATGGTCGGTTGATTTTCGTTCTGCTGGTCGCGGCGTTTGCGAACCATTGATCGCCCCCGATCTCCGAAACAGCGCATTCTTTGCTTGACGTGTGTTTACATTAACACATACAGATGGCAACGTGTTTACGTAAACACATCAACATTGCGGTCGGGAGGAACCAGCCGCAGACGAGCGGGAGGACGCTATGAAAAAACTGCTTTTGAGTTCTGCGGTGGCGCTGGCATGCGCAGGTGCGGTGTCTGCTGATACCTACCGACCCGAATGCTTTGCACCGGCGCCGGGCACCTCGACGATCTCGTATGACGCGAAGGATGGCCCTTATAAGCTGGCGTTTGTAAATGGCTTTGCTGGCAATGACTGGCGCATTCAGGCGATTCAATCGGCCAAGGCCTGGGCGAACAGGCCTGAGAACGCGGGGAAGATCGACGAGTTTACCGTGGTCTCGGTGGGCAATGACAGCGCCGCTCAGATCGCGGCCATCGATAACTTTATTGCTGCGGGCTACGACGCAATCGTCTTTATCGCGGTGAACCCAACGGCGTTCGAGCCGGTGATCCGCCGCGCAGACCGGGCTGGGACGATCCTGGTGCCCTTCGACAATGTTCTTGATACCGACAAGGTCGTGCAGGTGAACGAAAGCCAGCTCGATCTCGGCGCGCTCAAAGCACAGACGGTGATGGATCAGCTCGGCGGTAAAGCCGAAAAAATCCTCATGGTGAACGGCCTGCCGGGCAATGCAACCGATCGTGACCGCCGTTTGGGCATGATGAGTGTGTTGGACAAGGTCGATGGGCTTGAGATTGTCGAAGTCGTGGGCAATTGGGACACGGGCACCAGCCAAAAGGTGGTGGCTGACGCGCTCGCAACCCATGGCACCTTTGATGGTGTCGTGTCACAGCACGGCTCCGCCGGAACAATCAACGCGATGCAGGCCGCCGATCACCCGATCGTACCGATGGGTGTGGACGGTGAAAATGGTGTGCGGCTCTTGATGGATGAGCTGAAGATCCCCGGGGTCTCTGCCAGCCAAGCCCCGGCCATGTCCGCGATCGCGCTCGAGGCGGCGGTGTCCCTATTGGAAGGCAATGAACTACCCCAGACGATCTATCTGCCGATCCCGAATGTTATGGCGTCGGATCTGAAGGCGGGTGTTAATTTCTTCCCCGATCTGCCGAAATCCTTCAACACCGGCACCGGCTATGCCGAGTGCTTTGAGCCCTTCACGCCAGAGGAATTGCTGGGCCAATCTCCCGACAACACCTAACGCGTGACGACCCGGCGGGCCTCCTACCTCTTCATGGCCCGCCGGGCCTTTTTTGGAAAACCTCATGCAAGATCGACAGCCGCCACTTTTGGAGATGCAGGGCATTTCCATGCATTTTGGCGCCACGAAAGCGCTGCAGGACGTGGACTTTACCTGCCGGACCGGTGAAATCCACGCTGTCTTGGGGGAAAACGGGGCCGGTAAATCCACCCTGATGAAGCTGATCGCGGGCGTCTTGCAGCCCACGAGCGGGCGGATATGTCTGGACGGCGAAGAGGTGTCGCTCGGCTCTCCCAAGGACGCCGTCGACCGCGGTCTGGTCTGCATGTTTCAGGAGCTTTCCCTGGTGCCTGACCTCAGCGTACGGGAAAACCTCTTGCTGGGCGCACGCGAGGCGGGGCTTGGCTGGCTCAGAGCGGACAGTCTTCGGGCCGCCGAGGAGGTGCTGGACCGGATCGGCGGTGAAGGCATCCGGCTGGCAACACGTGTCTCCGACCTAACGCTTCCCGCACGCCAACAAGTGGAAATCGCCAAAGCCATCATGCGACGGCCGCGGCTTTTGATCTTGGATGAGGCAACATCTGCGCTGAACGCCTCCGTCGTGGAAAAAGTGTTCGATCTTGTGCGGGCACAGCGAGACAGCGGGACCAGTGTTCTGTTCATCTCGCACCGGTTTCACGAGATCGAGGCCCTCGCGGATCGCATCTCTGTCTTTCGAAGCGGTCAGCGGGTGGAAACCTTCAAGCAAGGCGACCATAGCTACGACGAGATCATCAACATGATGGTCGGCCAGCGGATCGAAGAGCTTTTCCCCCCCAAACCGCCCAGCAGCGAAGCTGCCGAAGAGCTTTTGAAGATCGACAATTTTTCCTGGGGCGATCAAGTCAGGAACGTGAGTTTGACGATCGACAAGGGTCAGATTGTCGGTCTGGGCGGCCTCGACGGGCAGGGGCAAAACGCCTTTCTTATGGGGATCTTCGGGCTGCTGCGCGGGTCGAGCGGGTCCATCACAATTGGCGGCGACACCATGTCGATTTCGAGCCCCAAGGACGCCAAACAACCCGAGATCGGTCTGGCGTTAATCCCCGAAGACCGCAAAACCGAAGGTTTGATCCTCGATCAGAGCATATTGGAAAACCTAGAGCTCGCCGCTTTGGGTCGCGACGATCTGGAGGCGACGAACCCCGATCTTTACGCCGAAACCCTTGATCAATTGGAGCTCAAGCATGGCGGGCTCGATCAGCCTGTATCGTCCCTCTCTGGGGGCAATCAGCAAAAGGTGGTTCTGGCGAAATGGCTCGCGTTGAAGCCTCGATGTCTCTTACTCGCGGATCCCACGCGCGGGATCGATGTGAAAACGAAGACACAGATTTACATGATCCTGCGCCAATTGGCCGATCAAGGCACAGCGATCTTACTCTTAAGCACCGATTACGAAGAGCTCATCCACTTGTGTGATGAGACCCATATTTTCTATGGCGGGCGGCTTGTTGCCTCGCTGAGTGGAAAGGCGCTGACCGCCCAAAACATCATCGCCGCGACGTTGAACATGCGCGACGCCGCAGAGCTGGCGCATGCTTGATTATGTGCGCAGCAATCGGCGTGAGGTGATCGCAGGCCTGGTCCTGATCCTGCTGCTGACGCTCTATCTCAGTACCCATCCGCGGGGCGCCTCGACCTATGTTCTGACAATTTGGGCCAACCAGTGTCTGATCCTCGGGCTCGCGGCGGTTGCACAGTTCTTTGCGGTTGTGGTGCGCGGGATCGATCTGTCGGTGGGCGCGATCATGGCGCTGACCAACTCGTTGGCGTCTCATCTATTGGATGGGGGTGTGGCGGGGATCACCTTGGGGATTTTGGTGGTCCTCGCCGCAGGGGCACTTTGCGGGCTGATCAATGGATTGGTCGTCGTTTATGGCCGCATCCAGCCCATCGTGGTGACGCTGGCCACCGCCTCGATCTTTGCCGGTCTTGCGCTGCTTTTGCGCCCTACTCCGGGCGGTGCGATCAACTATGACCTAGCCGATGTGATGACCTTGGATCTGCTTGGTGTGCCGACAGCATTGATCATCACTGGGCTCTTGATCTTTGCCTTTTGGTTGCCGTTTCGGCGCACCGGACTGGGCTTGGGGCTGTACGCGCTGGGATCATCAGAGCAGGCGGCTTTTCAATCGGGCCTGAACACGTATTTGCTGCGCATCGCCGCCTTCACTTTCGCCGGGCTCTTTGCCGGGCTTGCGGGTCTTTACTACAGTTTTGTCACCACCACCGGAGACGCAGGCATAGGACCGGGCTTCACGCTAAATTCGATCGCTGCTGTCGTCTTAGGAGGCGTTCTCTTGCGCGGTGGTGTGGGCTCTTTGATCGGTGCTTTGGCGGGGGCCTATATTTTGAAAACCATCGCCGCATTGATGTTTTTCTCTGGCATCCCGTCCCTTGCGCAGCCGCTCTTTGAGGGACTGATCTTGGCCACCGCCATAGCCATTGGCGGGGCCGATGTCCTGCGGGCGCGCAACAAGCTGGAGATCTTCGGGAAATGACACGCCAGATCCCTCTTGATGCTCTGATGCCCTATCTGGGCGCGATCATCTTGATCCTCGCAGGCAGCACGTTCTTCCCTCAGATTCTGACAGCGGGCTATCTGACCCAACAGTTGCAGATCGCAGCCTTCCTGGGCCTGTTGGCAACTGGCGCGACCATCGTGATCCTCTTGGGACAGATCGACCTGTCCGTTCCTTGGGTGCTGACCGGTGCTGCGATCCTATCCACCGCGTTGGTGGGGTCAGGCAACGCGGTACTGAGCGTGCTTGCGATCCCGGCGGCCTTGATCTTTGGCGCTCTGATCGGGCTGATAAACGGCTTTGGTGTGGCGGTCTTGCGCATTCCCTCCATGGTCTGGACGCTGGCAATGAACTCCATGCTGTTGGGGCTCGCGGTTCTGAACACCGGCGGGTTCAATCCCAAGGGCGAGGCCAGCGGGCTCATGGTGATGATGGCCTCGGGTGACCTATTCGGTCTGCCGGTCAGTTTCCTGATATGGATGATGGTGTCCTTGGGCCTTGCCTACATCCTGACCCGGACACCTTTCGGGCGCTATCTTCGATCAATCGGGTTCAACGAGAAAGCCACTTACCTTTCTGGCGTCTCAACCCGGTCGGTGGTTTTCATCGCCTTTGCCCTGGCTGGTATGTGCTCAGCCCTTGGCGGGGTGATGTTGGCAGGCTACGCCAACCAAGCTTACCAATCGATGGGCGATCCCTTTCTGCTGCCCACCATCGCTGCGGTGGTGATCGGAGGGACCTCGATCCTTGGTGGGCGCGGCGGGCTTTTCGGGACCATCGGCGGGGCGCTCTTTATCACGCTCTTGACCTCAATCCTGTCGGTCATGCAAATCGGCGACGCTTGGCGCAGTATCATTTTCGGCCTGATCATACTGGTGATGCTGTTGTTCCAAACTTTGCGGAAAGGAGCCCGCTCATGAAAGAGCCGCATTACGTCGTTGTGGAACCGATCTTTGCCGAGTTTATCGATACCAAGCGTCCCCCAGAAGTCATCGCCAAGGGCCATATTTGGACCGAAGGTCCGGTCTGGTTGTCGGATGGCCTCTTTTTCAATGACATTCCGAACAAACGCATGCTGCGCTGGACCCGCAGTGAGGGCGTGACCGTTGCACTCTATAACAGTGAGTTTGCCAACGGAAATACGCTCGATGCCGGCAACCACATGATTTCTTGCGAACATGGCGGGCGCCGAGTGGTCCGCCGCCTTGACCCGTTTGATCTGGAAGCCTCCGAGGTGATTGCCGATAGCTATGCAGGCAAGCGGCTAAATTCTCCCAATGATGTGGTTGTCCGCTCGGATGGCACGATATGGTTCACCGATCCGCCCTACGGCATCAATTCCGATGTCGAAGGCTATCCGGCCGAGAGAGAGCAAGACGGCTGTTTTGTCTATTGCGCAGAACCAAATGGCGCGTTGCATGCGGTCGTCACCGATTTCGAAAAACCCAACGGGCTGGCGTTCTCTGCCGATGAGAGCAAGCTTTATGTCGCGGATTCTGGCGCGATCCGCGGCGCGAGTTTCCCCGGTATCGACTATGATCTGCCACATCATATTCGGGTCTTCGACGTTAACGGTATGACGCTGTCCAACGACCGAGTTTTTGCTGTCATCGCCCCAGGTGTGCCCGATGGGCTGCGTGTTGACCACGAAGGCTTCGTCTGGACCTCCGCGCTAGACGGTATTCATTGCCTCTCGCCCGAAGGCGCACTCATGGGTAAAATACACTTGCCCGCGCAGACAGCGAACCTGTGTTTCGGCGGATCGTCGGGCACAGAGATTTTCATCACATCATCCGACAAGGTTTATCGCGTCGAAAGCACGCGTCGCGATGCGGCGCATCTGCTTCGAGAGGCGAAGGAGACATTGCAATGACCCAGACCATCGCCGTCATCGGGCTCGGCTCTATGGGATATGGTATCGCGCAATCCTGTTTGCGCGCAGGGCATAAAGTGGTCGGGGTTGATGTAACGCCAGAACGTGTCGCACAATTCCAGTCCGAAGGAGGCGTGACCGAAACCCTTTCTGACCTTGCAGGCAGTCTTGATGCGGTGGTTGTTGTGGTTCTGAATGCCGCCCAGGTTGAGGCAGTGTTGTTTGGTGCTGATCAATTGGTGGCCGCGATGAAGCCAGGGTCCGTGGTCGTTTCTTGTGTCACAGTACCCCCTGATTTCGCCCGGCTTATGGAAGTGCGCTGCACCGGGCATCATGTCCTATATTTGGATGGTCCGATTTCAGGAGGCTCTGTCAAAGCGGCGAAAGGTGAGCTGAGCATTATGGCCTCGGGCAAGCCAGAGGCCTTCGACGCAGCGTGCCCGGTCCTTGATGCCACTTCAGAGACTGTCTTTTCCCTTGGCGATGCAGCGGGGGCGGGTTCTGCCATGAAGGCTGTCAATCAACTGCTCGCCGGTGTCCATATCGCCGCAATGGCCGAAGCGCTGACTTTTGGCATGACCCAAGGGATCGATCCGGACAAATTCGTTGAGGTGATCAGCAAATGCGCAGGCACCTCCTGGATGTTGGAAAACCGTGCGCCGCATATTGTCGAAGGCGATTACACGCCCCACAGCCAGATCAATATCTGGCCCAAGGACCTTGGGATCGTGCTGGAGACCGCGAAGGCTTCCCAGTTCAGTGCCCCGATCACTGCCGCGGCCTTGCAGCAGTACATGGTTGCAGTTGGGATGGGGCTTGGCGCTGAGGACGATGCCGCGATCGCTAAGGTCTATGCGCGCAATGTGGGTCTGTCGTTGCCGGGAGAGACGTAGATGCAGCTAGGATGTATCGGTGACGATTTTACGGGGTCGAGCGATCTGGCGAATACCCTCGCCAAAGAAGGCATGCGCACGGTGCAATACACTGGCGTTCCCAATCAGCCCGCTGCGCCCGAGGTGGAGGCTGGGGTCATCGCTCTGAAATCCCGCTCTATCCCTGCTGCCGATGCGGTGGCGCACTCCCTTTCCGCCTTGGAATGGCTGCGGGACCAAGGTTGCGAGCAGTTTTTTTTCAAATACTGCTCCACTTTTGACTCCACGCCTGAGGGCAATATCGGCCCAGTCGCGGATGCTCTGGCCGAGGTGCTTGGGGCAGAGCAAGTGATCTTCTGCCCCGCTTTTCCAGGGGCCGGGCGGTCGATTTATCAAGGGCACCTTTTCGTTGATGATAAACTCCTGAACGAAAGCGGGTTGGAAAACCATCCGCTGAACCCCATGACAGATGCCGATATCCGCCGATGGTTAGCGCAACAAACGCAAAACCAGGTTGGTCATGTCGCCGCCCACACGGTTTTTCAGGGCGCCGCTGCCATTCGCGAAGGGCTCAAAGCGGCGCAAGACGCTGGTCAGCGCCATGTGGTGGTGGATGCGATCCGGGATGAGGATCTGCGAAAGATCGGCCAAGCCGCCAAAGGATTGCCGCTGATCACAGGCGGCTCAGGCGTCGCCCTGGGCCTTCCCGCCAATTTCGGATGTGCGCAGGGCGCGGTGCCCTGGCAAGCGCAGAGCGGACAGGCGGTGGTGCTGTCGGGGTCCTGCTCCATCGCCACACGGGGACAAGTGGGCTATCACAAAACCCGACATCCGGCGCGAGAGATTGTTGCTGAAGAGGTCATCGAAGGAAGTCTGACCCCGGCCGAGATGGCGGAATGGCTGATGACACAAGAAGGTCTGCCGCTGGCCTATAGCTCTGCCGAGCCTCAGGTGGTGCGCGACGTACAAGATCGTTTCGGCCGCGAACGCGCCGCTTCAGCGATCGAGAGCTTCTTTGCCGAGGTTGCAACGCATTGTGTTGCGGCGGGGGCCACGCGGGTGATCACCGCCGGTGGGGAGACGTCCGGTGCGGTGGTCGAAGGCCTGAACCTCGGCCAGCTCGAAATCGGTCCTGAGATCGATCCCGGCGTTCCTGCGTTGCGGGCGCGCGACGCGCTTGTGGTCGCCCTGAAATCCGGTAATTTCGGCACTGAGGATTTCTTTGAGAAAGCCGATCGAGTGCTGTCCACATGAGGGAAAGCGCCCTGCGTGAGCAGATGTGCCTTTTGGCCAAGTCACTCTTTGACCGCGGTTTGACCCATGGCAGTACAGGTAACCTTTCCGCGCGAACCGAAGATGGCGGACTTTTGGTTTCGCCCACAGGCACCAGTTTCGGACGCTTGGATCCGGCGCGGCTGAGCAGGTTCGATGCAGCTGGGGTGCTGATCGATGGCGATAAACCGACCAAGGAAATGCCGCTTCATTCCGCCTTTTATGATACGCGCCATACCACAGGGGCAGTGGTGCATCTGCATTCTTGCCATTCGGTCGCTTGGTCGATGATGCCGGATGTGGATGAGGACAACTTTCTGCCGCCGCTGACGCCCTACGCCATTATGAAGCTTGGGCGCGTCAAGCTTTTGCCTTTCTTCCTACCGGGCGATCCGGCGATGGGAGAGGCCGTGCGTGGGCTGGCGGGCAAGCGCACCGCGGTGATGCTGGCCAATCACGGCCCGGTGGTCGCTGGCAAGGATATCGAGGGCGCCTGCAACGCGGTGGAAGAGCTCGAAGATTCAGCCCGGCTTGCAATGCTTTTGCGCGGTGTGCCGGCACGCATGCTCACCGAGGCGCAAATACAGGCGCTGGTAACCAAATTTGATGTGGAGTGGGAGACGTGACGACATTTTCCGCCAATCTGGGGTTTCTCTGGCAGGATCTGGGTTTGCCCGATGCGATCCGAGCCGCCGCGCGCGCAGGATTTGTGGCTGTTGAACTGCATTGGCCCTATGACACACCCACTGAGGGTATCCGAGCAGCCTTGGATGAAACCGGACTGCCCCTGCTTGGCTTGAACACCCTCCGCGGCATTCCCGGGGAAAACGGGCTCTCGGCGCTGCCGGGGCGCGAAGCAGAGGCCAAAGCGGCCATCGATGAAGCCATCGCCTACGCCGATGCCGTTGGAGCCGAGGCCGTTCATGTCATGGCGGGGTTCGCGCAAGGAGAGGCTGCCTACGCGACCTTTATCGACAATCTCAACTATGCCTGCAGCCAAACCGAGCGCGTGATATTGATCGAACCGCTCAATCGCCACGATTCACCGAATTATTTCCTGGGGACCACAGACTTGGCCCAAGAAATCATTGCTGATGTCGCGGCGCCCAATTTGAGGTTGATGTTCGATTGCTATCACGTGGCGCGCAATGAAGGCGATGTCTTGACCCGGCTTGGCGCGCTTCTGCCTATCCTTGGACATATCCAAGTGGCGTCTGTGCCGGATCGCGGCCCGCCGGACCATGGCGAGTTACACTATCCCACGGTTTTTGAAGAACTCAGTCGGCTCGGCTGGGAAAGACCGCTTGGGGCGGAGTACAAACCAACCAAACCGACAGAGCAGACTCTGGCTTGGCTCGACGCCTATTCGTCCCAAAGACCAGTTTGATTGGCGGATTAAGCGCAAGCGTGTAGACCTTGTCCTTGCTCTAAGACGTGAGGAAAGCAATCGGCATGGGTCAAATCGCGGTCGTCGTCTATGTTCTGCTAGAGATCGCGGCACTCTATTGTGCGTGGCGGGCGGTCTCTTCAGCGCGGACATCGCAAAGCGCAGTTGGCTGGGTGGTGTTGCTGCTGGCCGCGCCCCATATCGGCTTGCCGCTTTACCTGTTCCTGGGACATCATAAGTATCGCGGCTACACGATCTCGCGCCGGGAAAGCGAGCGGGTGATCGCCGGTGTGCGTCGTGCCGCAGAGGTCAACGCGCCGGAAACCCCAACTGCAATTGATCCAAAGCCGTTCGAACAGATTTCGGCGCTTCCTGCGGTAAGGGGCAACAGCTTTACGCCCCTGATCGATGGGCAGGCCACCTTCCAAGCGATTTTCAATGCCATCGACGGCGCCGAGAGCTACATTCTGGTACAGTTCTACATTGTCCATGACGACGAACTCGGAAGCGAGTTGAAAGATCGATTGATCGCGGCGGCCAAACGAGGCGTTTCTGTGCGCTTCATGGTTGATGCGATCGGCAGCCATGCCTTGCCCGAAAGCTACTATGAGTTACTACGAGAGGCGGGTGTCCGGGTCACCGACCGGCGTGGGTCGAACCGACCCAAGCACCGGTTCCAACTAAACTTTCGCAATCACAGGAAAACTGTGATTGTCGATGGGGTAATCGGCTTCACCGGTGGGTTGAATGTGGGCGATGAGTACATGGGACGCGACGCGTTTTTCGGGCATTGGCGCGACACTCATGTGGCGTTGCGAGGCCCCATCGTCGCACAGCTTCAGATCGTCTTTGCCGAGGACTGGCACTGGGCCACCGGAGATACGCAATATGACGAACTAGAATGGCGTCCAGCGCGTGTGTCTGAGGATATGACCGGGCTGATTGTGGCGACCGGCCCGGGCGACGAGATGGAAACCGGCGCGCTGTTTTTCTTCTCTGCGATTGCGGCAGCGCAAAAGCGACTTTGGATCGCCTCGCCCTATTGCGTGCCAGAGAGCGATGTCCGCACCGCTCTGATGCACGCCGCCATTCGCGGTGTCGATGTCCGCCTCTTGCTGCCCGAAGTGGTCGACCACCGCATCCCCTGGCTTGCCGCCTTTGCCTATTTCGACGAGTTGCGGGCCGCGGGGGTCCAGATCTGGCGCTACAATGACGGCTTTATGCATCAAAAGGTGGTGCTGGTGGACAATGACCTTGCTGCCATCGGGACCACAAATCTCGACAACAGATCCTTCAGACTAAACTTTGAAGCCATGGCGGTGGTCTTCGACAGCCGGGCTGCAGGTGAGGTCGCAACGATGCTTGAGGCGGATTTTTCCAAGGCCTTTTTGTTGGAAAAACAACTTGCCGATCAGTCTCAGTATATTCGCTATGGCGCGCCATTCGCGCGTCTATTCGCACCGCTTTTGTAGCCGAAATGGCGCTTCGTCTGGTCAGCTACAACATCCGCAAGGCGATTGGGATCGATGGCAAGCGCGCGCCGGGGCGGATCCTCGACGTGATCAACCGGCTAGAGGCGGACGTTGTCGTACTGCAAGAGGCTGACAAACGCCTTGGCGACCGCCCAACCGCCCTGCCACTTAGGATGATCGAAGGCGAGACAGATCTGACTGTGGCGCCGCTGGCGGACAATGATGTGAGCCTCGGGTGGCACGGCAACGCAATATTGGTGCGGAAGGGCATTGATGTCAGCGGAACGGCGCAGATTGACTTGCCAGGGCTGGAGCCACGGGGGGCTGTGCGCGTAGATGTTCAAAGCTCTGAAGGCGCACTCGCGGTGATCGGAACCCATTTGGCGCTGCTTCGCCCTTGGCGGCGGAAACAGATCGACACCATTTTGAGCGCCCTCAATCAATCCGATATCGGCGCAAGCGTTATTGCTGGGGACTTCAACGAATGGTCCGAGACCCAAGGCCTAGAGCGCTTGCATGAAAGCCACCAGATACTTGCACCCGGCAAATCCTTTCATGCGCGGCGTCCGATGGCTGCGCTGGATCGGATAGCATTGGGTCACTCGCTTCATGTGGACAATGCAGGCGTCGACCAAAGCATGACTGCGCGTAAAAGCTCCGATCATCTTCCGGTCTGGGCCGATATCACCCCACAAAGTGACTCGTTACAGGCGCCGAAGCGGCCCGGCAAACCAGGTGAAGCGGAATAGCGGATCGCGCCAGACCACGCATCAAGATAGAAAGATCACATAATCCGATTGATCACCGAAACAGTATTCATGATTTAATGCGCTGATAATAAGCGTTTATCGCTCAATAAGAAGAAGTTGAACGCGGAGTCTTTTTTCAGGGACTTGATATCCGGTACCGTCCTATGGTTACGCTAACGCCAACGTCCGATACGAGGCGATAAAAACCGACACTGTAGGTACTTAGGGAGGAAACACAGTGAAAAAGACTCTACTTGCAGGCGCTTGCATTTGCGCCATGGCCACCATGGCATATGGCGAGCGCTACGTGATGATTACCCACACGCAAGGCACCGATCCATTCTGGCCGGTTGTTGAAAAAGGCGGCAGAGACGCAGCCGAAGACATCGGCGCTGAGTTGGAGTACAACTTCGACGTCTCAGGCGACATGTCTGCCATGGCAGCGCTGATCGAAGCTGCAGCCGCGTCGAACCCTGATGGCATCATCGTCTCATTGCCAGATGCCGCGGCGCTTGGTCCCGCGATCAAGGCTGCCGTTGCAGACGGCATTCCAGTTGTCACCATCAATTCCGGCCTTGAGTCCTCGGCTGAACTTGGCGCGCTGATGCATGTCGGTCAGCCAGAGCGTGACGCCGGCGAAGCCGCGGGTGGCCGCGCGAAGGCTGAAGGTGTCACCCAAGGTCTCTGCCTGAACCAAGAAGCTTTCAACACTGCGCTTGTTGATCGTTGCACGGGCTACTTCGACGCTCTGGGTCATGACCTCAACATGATTGATGTCTCGAACGACCCGGCGCAGATCGAGACCCGGACAGCTGCTGCGCTACAGGCCGACTCTTCGATCGACGGCGTTCTGGCCGTTGGCCCGCATGTCTGTGAAGCGGCAACCAAAGCGATTGAAGCCGTTGGCGCCGATGTGCACCTGGCGTGCTTTGACCTGTCCCCTGGTGTTATGGATATGATCGAAGACGGCCGTGCGTCCTTCACCATCGACCAGCAGCAGCGTCTGCAAGGCTACATGCCGGTCATCGTTCTTCATCTCTACAACAACTCCGCTGGCCTTCTGCCAGGGGCGAACATCCCTTCGGGTCCGGGCTTCGTCGACTCGTCGAACGCCGCGGCTGTTAAGGCGATGGCGGGCATCGACCGCTAATCCCTTGGAATAGAACGATCTATAGAACAGGCGGGGTCATGCCCCGCCTGTTCTGCAACTGACAGGACAGGACCAGGGGCAGGAGCGGGATGACCGATCGAAGTGAATCCGACAGACTGGTACAGGAAACCCGATTACAGAGGCTGATCCGTCGCCCTGAAATCGGAGCCTTCGTCGTGATGATTGTGATCATCTTCGCGCTGGCGATTGCCTCGGACGGCAAGGCCTTCAATGCGCTGGGTCTGAAAAACAACATCAAAATTATTGCTCAATATGGAATCATCGCAACAGGCGCGGCGATGCTGATGATCTCGGGCGAATTCGACTTGTCGATCGGTTCCATGATCGGCTTTGCTGGTATGTCTATGGCGCTGATGCTCAAATGGGGTCTTCCCTTCGGCTTGGGTGAAGCGACCCCGTTTTTGGCCTTCGCTGTGACCATGGTCATGACGCTTGCGATCGGCTGGTTGATTGGCACAATCGTTGTCCGATCTGGCCTGTCGAGTTTTATCGTGACGCTGGCCTTTCTGTTCTTTTTGCGCGGCACTACTGAGGTAGCGTTTCGCCTGATCAACCAATCGACCCAGGTTTCCGGCCTGCCCGACTACAAAGAGGACAGCTGGTTCGCCAACGCGCTTGGTGGTGAGGTCTTCGGCTGGTTCTATGACGTGTGGTATTGGATCGGCAGTTGGGTGACGGCGAATATGGAGTTCCCAGAGCGCCTGCCGAGTGAGACCATCGACTTTCTTGCACTTCTCAACATCAATCGGCGCCTTGAACAATGGGTGACCGGCTTTGATGCGCGCTTCCTGTGGTGGCTGATCATCGCAGGCATCGCCTATTTCATCCTCAGCCGGACCCGGGTCGGTAACTGGATTTATGCGACCGGCGATAACCAAGAGGCTGCTCGCGCCAACGGTGTGCCCGTTCGGCGGGTGAAGATCAGCCTCTTCATGTTCACCGCGTTCTGCGCCACCATGTTCGCAGCGTGCCAAGTTTTCGACACCAACACAGCGGACGCGGCCAAGGGCAACCTGATGGAGCTTTTCGCCATCGCTATTGCGGTTGTCGGCGGTACGCTGATGACCGGGGGCTTTGGCTCGATGATCGGCGTCATCTTCGGGGCGATTACCGTTGGTCTTGTGTCGAACGCCGTCTTTTTCATTCCCGCCATTGACGGTGCGTGGTTCCGTGTCTTCGTGGGGGCAATCCTGCTGGCCGCGGTATTCGCCAATGAACGCATCCGCAAACGCATCACTGGGGGGATCTGATCATGGCCGATCCGTATTTGCGTGTCGAAAAACTGGTCAAAAAGTTCGGGCCCTTCACGGCTTTGAACGGTGTGGACCTGGAGGTTGTCTCCGGTGAGGTTCACGCCCTTCTGGGCGACAACGGCGCCGGCAAATCGACACTGATCAAGACGCTTGCAGGTGTGCATCAGCCGACCTCCGGTCAGCTTTATATCGAAGGCAAACCGGTGAACTTCCGGTCCCCGCGGGATGCCTCTGCGGCGGGCATCGGAACAGTCTACCAGGATCTTGCGCTGAACCAGCTTATGTCGGTAACGCGGAACTTCTTCATGGGCCGGGAACTGACCTCGAGCCTTGGACGCATGCGCATGGACGAGATGGACGAGATTGCCCATGACGAGATGCTGAAGATCGGGATCAATTTCAGCGACCCGACCCAGGCGGTGGGCACCATGTCCGGGGGTCAGCGTCAAACGCTCGCCATCGCTCGGGCGATCTATTTCGGCGCTAAGGTTTTGATCCTCGACGAACCCACCTCGGCTTTGGGTCAGAAGCAGCAGATGGAAGTGCTGAAGACTATCAAGCGGGTGAAGAAACGGGGTGACATCGCCATCATTTTCATCACCCACAACGAGATCCATTCTCAGCTGGTGGCGGATCGCTTTACCTTCTTGGCTCTGGGCGAAGTGATCGGCGCAGGCACAAAAGATGATCTTGCCCATGATGAGATTCGCCGCCTCATGGCGGGCGGTGCGGAGATCCGCGATCTCGAGCATGAGTTGGACGCGATCTAGTCGCCTGCGTCCGGTCTGCATCGCAACTGTTCTGACCAGCGCAGTTTCAATTAGCTTTAAACTCTCGCTCTTGACACTGGTCAATGGCCAGGGTTGCGCTGAAAAAAGACCTGTATCGAGTCTTTTGCCGAGTGCGTATCTCCCATCAACCCTCAGGTGCTGGCCGTTAATCATTCGTCTGAGACGCAAGAAAAAGCTCTCGGCGAGGTTCGTGTGAACGCCTCCTGCACTGTAACCCTCTGAATGATTTAGTCTTTGCCTGTCAGAGTTTTGCTCTAGCGGATCCGAGTGGGTCACCTCATCGGCTGAAACGACGGCACCGGTCGCGATCTGCTCCCGCGCAAACTCGACACCCTGCGCCTCTCGGAGGAAAGTTCGTGTCAGTGTTCGACCACCCCGCTCACGCAGCACGACGGCAATGCGCCGTTTCGCACTCCGATTGGCAAGACATCGGCGGTCGACGCGGGTTTTGCGCATATTGGCGGGGCGATTGTGACCACCGAAGGCGGCGCCATCCACTTCGACCTCATCGTCAAGGCCGATGTCCCGGGTCTCAGCCATCATTGCTTCCCGCAGCTTGTGCATGAGCACGAACGCCTCTACGGCGCTTACGCGGCCCCACTGGGGCCACGGTCACCTGCGATTATACTGGACATCCAGATCGCGTGAGAGCTGGACGGCGGAATGTCCCTTTGATGCGTTCACGTAGGCGAAGACCTGCCGCATCTGAAGCGTGATATCGCTCAGGATGCGCTGAACGATGATGCAATCCACCGCCTTCTGACGATCCCCGGTGTGAACCTGACTGTCACCGCGGGGCTTATGGCGGCGATCGGCAGTTCGACCGCTTTGCAAGCCCTCAAAAACTGGTGATCTACTTCGGACTTAATCCCAGACCCTCACCCACAGCGCTGTCGCGTCATCGCTGACTTTGAATCTAGGATACCTCTCACAAGCCGCATCTTCCTGCTCTGTCTTTCTTAGCTCGCGCGTGAGTTGGTCCATGCCTTTGGCGCGGAGTGCCTCCACCAAGTGTCCAGCCGAGTATCTGTTGTAATCGGTCACCAAGCTCGCGAAACCGTCACTCATCAGGATCAGCTCGTCCCCGTGAGACACCGAGAACTCCGCATAGCGGGTCACTGCCGATGAGGTCTTTTTGTTTGAGCTAAGCGCAAAGTGATCGCCGCGAGCACGGTGGTTGCGCCGATCCTCTAACACCGCCCCTGTGAGTTCGGATGCGGCCCCGACGCCGGTGCCGAGAGCCATCGCGTCTGAAGCTTCTTCGCTCGTGTCGGGCTCGCCAGTGCACCAGCGGACCGTCTCTGCAGTCACTTGCAGCATCGGACAATCTGCAGCCCAAGCCACGCCAAGTGTGTTGCCGGTAAGTTGGGCCGCTGCAAAGGCAGCCTTAGGGACCTCCCAGGCAGCAGCGACCTCTCGGGTTTTTTGAGCCTCGAACTTTTCCTCGATCTTGGCAAAGACCATCTCACAGGTGGCTTGAATGGTGGTTGCATCCGACTGGGCAAAACTGGTGTTCGCGGTGGTGGCCAACCAAGCGGCCCCGCCTTGGCTGCCGAGCAGTCCAGGCTCACCGAGATCGGTTGCGCCGTCAATCACCCAAGCCAATTTCGAGGTCGCTCCAGCCCGATCATCGTTGGGCTTGTTCGGATTTCCGTTGAGACTGATGGATTGTAGCAACTCGAAATGCACTAGCGCTCGCTCACTCTTTCACTCTGTGCTTGTTTTCTAACTCAATCGCTGCCCGTCGCCGTCGAAGTAAAAGGCTTTCGACGGGTTAAAGCCCAGCGTGAGGCTTTGGCCTTCCGATATGGGATGTTGACCGAATAGGCGCATGGTCACTTGCTGATTGGCCGCCTCGCCGATGATGTTCGTGTCACCGCCCAGTTCTTCGACATAGTTCACCTGCAGAGCAAGCGCGCCGCTGTCGGACAAGGTCAAATCCTCTGGTCGGATGCCGAGTATGCGTTTGTCGCCCTCGGTGATCACATCCGCGGGCAAGAAGTTCATGGACGGAGAGCCCAGGAACCCGGCCACAAACTGATTGGCCGGATTGTTATAAAGCTCCATCGGGGTCCCGACCTGTTCCACCCGACCGTCCCGCAGGACCACGATCTTGTCGGCAAGGGTCATGGCCTCGGTCTGATCATGGGTCACATAGATCATTGAGGCGTCGAGTTGCCGGTGAAGGCTAGCGATCTCGATCCTCGTGTTCATTCGCAGAGCTGCGTCGAGATTTGAGAGCGGCTCATCGAATAGGAAAAGCTTTGGCTCTCGCACGATGGCGCGGCCGATGGCAACGCGTTGGCGCTGACCACCTGACAATTCCGATGGATAGCGATCCAGATACTCCTCGAGATTGAGCATTTGGCTGGCCCGTTCTACCCGCGCGTCGATCACCTCCTTGGATTGCTTTTCTTGCTTTAACGCCAGCGTCATGTTTCCGCGCACATTCAAATGGGGGTAGAGCGCGTAGCTTTGAAACACCATCGCGATCCCGCGTTTCGAAGGGGGTGTCAGGTTCACCATATCAGTGCCGATATGGATTTCCCCGGACGACACATCTTCCAACCCAGCGATGACACGCAGCAGAGTGGACTTACCGCAGCCCGACGGACCCACAAAGACGACAAACTCGCCCTCCTCGACTTCAAGGTTGATGTCCTTGAGCACATGCACTTTCCCAAAGGATTTATTGACGTCTCTGAGGGTCAGCGCGGTCATGAGGAGCTCTCCGATAGCGAAATGGGCTGGCCGGTCCGGATGCTTTCATCCGCGGCAAGGCAAATGGCGAGGGACTGGACCGCGTCCGTCATGTGGCGGGTCAGGTCAGTGTCGTCGGCGATTGCCTTTAAAACGTAGGCTTGTTCGGCGTCACAAAGCGCCTGATGTCCCGGCTCATCGGGCATATCGATCTGCCGGTCCCCTGCCGGCGTATGGACCAGAATGCCGCCTACTTTGGTGTGCCCATCGATGTCTGCTGAGGCGCCTTTATTGCCTTCGGTGATCGACACGGACCCCGCCGGCGACACGATATCTTTCACAAAAAAGGCGGTTTCCGACATCATCGGGCCCCAGCCGGCCTCGTACCACCCCACCGATCCGTCCGCGAAAAGGACCTGAAACTGGCCGTAATTGTACATATCTTCTGCGATCTCATCGCTGAGGCGAAGGCCCATCCCGTGTACGCGCAAGGGCGCAGCGTCAGTGATTTGACACATCACATCGACGTAGTGGACGCCGCAATCGACCAGTGGCGATGTTGTTTGCATAAGCGCTTTGTGGGTCTCCCATTCCGCGCCGGTTGATTGCTGATTGAGGTTTAGGCGAAACACGTAGGGACCACCAAGAGTGCGGGCCTCTTCGATCAGCCGCTGCCAGGACGGGTGATGCCGCAGGATATAGCCAACCACCAGTTTGCGGTTGGCCGCACGGGCGGCGGCGACCACTCTGACCGCATCGGCCACCGTGGTTGCCAGCGGCTTTTCAACGAAGACATGGGCGCCCGCCTCAAATGCTTGGCAGGCATAATCCGCATGACTGTCAGAATAGGTTGCGATAACGACCAAATCGGGCTGGGTGGCCATCCCATCATCAAAGCTTTTGAAGCGGGGATAGCTTTCTAGACCTTCAGGTAGGTCCACGTCAGACCGGTTGACGAGCCCAACGATCTCGGAGCCAAGCTTATGGTGGGCAAGCGCATGGCTTTGCCCCATATTGCCCAAACCCGCGATCAGTACCCTTGTCATTTCACCGCTCCTGACGTGAGGCCGCGGATCAGCTGACGCGAGAAGATCATATAGAGGATCAGAACCGGCAAGATCGCCATCGATAGCGCCGAAAGCACCGCGTTCCAATTGGTGACGTACTGCCCAATAAAGACCTGGCTTCCGAGGGTAAGTGTTTTGACCTCTTCCGCAGGGGCCAGGATCAACGGGAACCACAGGTCGTTCCAGATCGGGATCATATTAAAGACCGCCACTGTTGCCATCGCCGGCCGCACAAGCGGCAAAACCAGACGCAAGAAGATCGTGTACTCGCTCAACCCGTCCACGCGACCCGCGTCCTTAAGGTCTTTGCTCACCTGTTTCATGAACTCGGTTAGGATGAAAACAGCCAGCGGCAGGCCTTGCGCGGTGTAGACTAGGATCAGCGACCAAAGCGTGTTCACGAGCCCCGTGGCCACCATCATCTCAAGAATGGCAACCGTACCGATACGGATCGGGATCATGATGCCGAGCGCCAGGTAAAGCCCCATGATCAGGTTTCCGCGAAAGCGGTACTCTGACAACGCATAGGCCGCCATCGCTCCGAAGAGCAGGATGAAAAAAAGCGAAGCGACCGTCACGATCATCGAGTTTTGAAAGTAGAGAAAGAAATCGCCCTGGGTCAGAACGGTCTCATAGCCAATCAGGGAAAAGCTCTCGCTATTGGGCAGTGCCATCGGTTCACGAAAGATGGCGCGGCGTTCTTTGAAACTGTTGATCAGGATGATGAAGACCGGGAACAGCGCAATGATCGTGTAGAGGATCAAGGCCCCGTGCATGGCGGCGGTGTTCAGCGGGTTGGCGCGTGCTTGGCTCATGCCCCTGTCCTCACAACTGATAGCGACGCATGCGGGTCTGGATCCCGAAGAGGTAGATACAAACGCCCAGCAGAATAATGGCAAACATTGCACCGGCGATGGCCGATCCCATATGCGGATCACCCAACTGGAGCTGAAAGCCAAAGAAGGTGCGATACATGAAAGTGCCCAGAATATCGGTCGAAAAATCCGGTCCGGCCAACGCCCCTTGCGCCACGTAGATCAGATCAAAAGCGTTAAAATTGCTCACGAAAGTCAGAATAGAAATGATCCCGATGGACGGCAGGATGAGGGGCAGCTTGATCTTCCAAAAGGCCGACATGCCAGTGATCCCGTCGATCTCTGCGGCCTCCAGGATCTCTTCCGGGATGGTGATCAGGGCCGCATAGGTCAGCATCATCGGGATGCCCACGAACTGCCAGACAGAGACCAAGGAAAGGGCCGTGAGGGCATATTCCTCTTTGCCGAGCCAAGGGGCGTAGAGAAACTTCAATCCGACCGCGTCGAGCAGATCCGGTGCGATCCCCCAAATCGGCGAAAGGATCAGTTTCCAAGCAAAACCCACGATCACGAAGCTCAAGATCGTCGGAATAAAGATGGCCGAGCGATAGAGCGCTGCAAACCGGAGCCGTGGATGACTGAGGATCGCGGCGAGTGCAACACCGATGGGGTTTTGCACCAACATATGAATTACGAAGAACCAGAAGTTGTTGCCGAGCGCGTTCCAGAACTGTTCGGACCAAATCGGGTCGCCGAAAAGGGTGCGAAAATTCGCAAGTCCCACGAAAACCCGTGCCTGCTCCACTTCGCTGTAAAACGCCAGCCGCAGCGTGTTGAACAGCGGGAAAACCATGACCGCTGAGTAAACAAGCACGGCAGGCGCCAGGAACACGAGGATATGCCAGCGGATGCGGGGCATGGAGGGTCCTTTTCAGAAAGGGCCCGGGCGTCGATCTTCACGCCCGGACGGTCAATAACCGAAGCGATTATTGGTGTGGCGCGTACCAGCTCGACAGGCCGTCTTGCAGCTGTGCGCCAAGCTCTTCCGGCGTGCTGGTGCCTTTGATCGCGGCAACGGATGCGCCCCATGTCTCGTTTTCGAGGTTGGGCGTGCCACGCGACAGGATCTGGTAGGTGGAGCGGATGGTCGATTCGCATTCATCGCGCCAGCTGACGAACTCTTTCGCCAGCGGGTCTTCCAGTTCAACCGGCGTGTTCGAGAGCGGGAAGAAGCCTGGCACCGAATTGCCAAAGATAGAGGCGAATTCAGGGCTCGCGACCCAGGCCAGGAACACTTTCGCAGCCTCCGGGTTTTCCGAGGCGGCGTTCATCCCGATCCCGATATCTGT
>JBCDGN010000045.1:0-30497 GCA_038751255.1 Pseudomonadota bacterium | reverse complement strand
GCCGGAACGCAGTGGTCTACCCGAAAGTACATGAACATGGCACCGCTATTCGCGGATCAAACCCAAGGAGCCGACGTCGCGTGAAAAGCAAAAGTGCGAAAGATCTTTGACACTACCACTTGTGTCCCCGGCTTTGTAGAGGAAGTGGGTAAGCTCAGCCCTCGGTGAATCAAATCGGATCGTGTCCACGACGGTGCCCGCGGCCACCGTAAAAATATAGTCGTCGAAATCTGTCCCTTGATTGAGGCTCCGCCCCCATATGGTATTTTTCCCGAGCCCCAAGACACCGACATCAGCACCAGTTGTGACATCGAAGAGACTACCTGATGATGCCGCATCCCCATCGATGCGTTCGTCATAAAGCGTCACAGCCTGTGCCGGACCAGTCATTGTGAACAACACGGCCCATATTGCGGCGAAGATTGCCCGTCCGCATGCGATCGCTTTCATCTTCACCCTTTCAATGTGAACGCTCTCGTTGCGTCTTTAGAGCGGAAAGATGATCAAAAACTGAGGACAGGAGGGCAAATTTGACCGTTGTGCAGAAAGTCAGACGCAGCCAGAGGTAGCGAAGCCGCGCCGCTTCTAGGTGTCAAAGCAGTCTTTGTGCCCCTAGATTTCTACCAAACATGTGCGAAAGGGGGGCAGCCAAAGCACCCAAGCAAAGGTGCATCGACATTGCAGAGAAGCACCTCACGCAACACAAAGGTGAAATGGTCTTGCAAAGGCTGGTCGACCTCAGCGGCGAGCGACAAAAATCTCAACCCACATTACACTTTGTATGATGTCTGTCCCATCTTGAGTGATCTCCTGATGCTCAAAGTCGATATAAAAAAACGCAAGGACCAGTTGGTCGGGATTGACATCGAAATCAGTGATCCCCTTGGTGCTGCGTTTGGGCCGCCAGATAAAGATGTGCGCGCCAGAACGAACAACAAGCGCGTCATCTGCAGCACCGACATCAAGCCGAAACGTACTCCGTTCGCCTCAGAACCGGTCACCGACACTGCTGTGTAAGAGCATGTCGCGTCTGGAGCCGCCTTCAAGAAGATCTTTGCCCGGGCCGCTGCAGCGATGATCGGAAATCAGATTGAAAACGCGTTCACATGGCCATCGAGCACCATCATCTTCGTGGAGTTTAGAACTGGTGTGGCCGTTGCGACCAAATTTGAAGATGACGGCCTTGGCGTTTTTGCCGAACATATCGACAGCGAATTAGGGCGTGGGTCGCGCATTGAGGAAAAAACAAAGGATCATGGACTTTGTCTTTCCATCGCAAAAGAGCTTTTGGGCCACTGCAACCCATCTTGAACTGACCCGCTCAGATTTGCGCGGAGTGTGCGCGCGGATCACCCTCATCAGGTGAGTGCCGACACTTTTTGAGTCCATGCTGACGACGGGGTCTTGGGCCTTCGTTGCGCTGGTTCTCTTGCCGTTCCGGTTCCCGAGTTTGCCCCAACTCAGTATCGCTTAGATGCCTATAACCAAACGATCTGCTTACATTTTACCGATAGAATGGGGCGCGCTGCTCTTCATCTGAGCTACGAGTGAACATCTTTGCGAAGCGGTTTTGACCATGAAACCGCCAGATCAAAACGACCTCCCAGGACGCGAAGATCATGTTGCTGGTCAGTAGCCAAAACACAGGCGAGCTTATCGCTTCGGTGCCGAGCGCCTGCCACTTTGCTGCCATGCCCGCCAAACAGCCCAAAATGCTTGCGAGCAGAAAGGCCAGGCTTTTGCCCCTGGCGCGTTTAGACTTCAGCAGTTTTGGGAGAGAAACCCACCAAGCGGCGGAAAAGCAAATCCACATAATGGTCTCAAAATACGCGACCATCGTTAGACCGCCAACGCGGTGTCGTCGCGTGCCGAGTTCGGAAGGCGCAACACGAGAAACAGATCGAGGAGCGTCACCCAAAGGTTCCAGACGTAAAGCCACACCACCCCATGCAACGCGCCACCCGTATGCCAAAGCGCAAACTTTGATCCGATACCACAGAGATATCCGATGCTGACCAGAAAGACGAAGAAAGCGCTTTTGCCGCTGGCCTCACCGGTGATGAGCATCTTTCCGATCGACCAGTACCAACTGATCGAAAAGCAGATCAGCATGATAATCTCGAGCTCCGTTTGCACCAAGCAACCCTCCCTCAAACGGCAATGACTGCCGTCGTTAGACCCTAAGAGAAGGCTTAGGTCGCTCACGTGAGCCGACCGTTAGGGAGATGTGAAACTCAAGGCTGGGTCCACGTAAGTCTGTTTTAACGCATAGTTGACGCGTCCTGCGTGCTCACAAATCTGATGATGCCGATCCACGTTGAAGGACGGCGTGGGACTTTAATTTGTCATTGGGACGGTGAGGGTTTTTTGACGGCACCACCCGGTGCCGTGCGAATTTCAACTTCGTCGCCCGCATCAAGGGCAAGCCCGCTGACGAAGTTGTATTGCTCTTTCGTCTGCCCTGGGCGGTGCACTGTTAAGGCGTTCCGACCTGAGGGAGTTGCGCCGCCTTGCGACCAAACCGGTTCTATGCTGCGGGACAGGCCCGCAGACAAGAGCACCGGGGCGCGCAACTTGTACCGCGTTGTGACCCCTGGGCCGCCTGCATATGCATCTTTTTGCGTGGATGCCAGGTTCAGGGATCTCTCTACGATATGGAGGCCGTAGCGGGCTTCAGCGATTTCGACCGGGCAATTGTAACTGTCGCCATGGCTCGATGAAAAAAGAGGACCCGTGCCAGCGCGTTCCGACGTCGCACCCCATCCGCCCATCTGCGGCTCAACCATGGCCGTGTTGCGGCCCGTATCGGGGTGTTTGCCTGTCATGACTGTCCCAAAGATCGTAGCGAAATGCCCAGAAGGCAAGCGGCTCGGCATCGCCTCTGCCATTCCGCGCCAGAGAAGATCGAAGAGGCGGATACGCGTCTCGAAATAGTATCCCTGAGGATCTGTGGGGTGTGGATCAAAGATGGACCCGGGCCGTGTCAAAAGCATCAGCGGTGCGAAAGAACCTGCATTGGCAAAGCGCTCAGGATCGGTCAGCGACTTGAACAGCATCTGACAAACGACCAGCGCGCCGTCGCGACTGGTGTTGTGGGGACCGCGTGCTGCGTCCGGAGCTTCGGTCAGATCAACGGTGAAACTCTCGTCAGCAATCTCAATATTGGCCTTCCAAACCGTGCCATCGTCTTGCCGCGCTGCCATCGGAAATCGGCCTTTCGGCAGTGCCTTCAGCCCCGCTATTGCGCGGGCTTTGCCCTCTGAAAAACCGGTGCGCTCCGCCTCTGCCATCGCTTGCGCTCCATAGCGGTGGTAAAGCGCGCGAAGCGTTGCGGCGCCACGGCGGCCCGCGGCCAGCTGCGCGGCCAAGTCTCCTCGGACATAGTCTGGAAGACGCGAATTGGTGGCGATGATATCCACCACTGCGTGGTTCAATTGGCCAGCTCTAAAGAGTCTTAACGGCGGCAAGCGCAGACCTTCAGCGCAGATATCCGTCACATCGACCGCCATCGAGCCCGGTGTTTTGCCCCCAATATCACCCCAATGGCCAATCGACGCGACCCAAGCCACATGCATGCCATCATGAAACACGGGTTCTGCCAGCACCACATCGTTCAGATGGGTAACCCCACCTGCATTCGGGTCGTTCAGCACAAACACATCGCCATCGACAATCGGTGCGCGCTCGCGGGAAATGATTGCCTTCACGGATTTATCAAGCACCCCGATGAACCCTGGGATGCCGGCACCCGAGGCCACCAGCGCACCATCGGCGTCCAGAACACCTGTGCCCACATCAAGCACTTCATAGATGATCGGGCTCATCGCAGTTTTGCGCAGCGTGTCGAACATCTCAAGCGCGGCAGCCTCAAACCCTGCTTGGATCACCGAGAGCGTGAACGGATCAGCCGATGACGCGGACATCGCGGGGCAGTTCAGAGAGGATCTCGGGCCCGTCGGCGCGCAGGATGACGATCTCTTCCAACCGGATGCCAAAACGATCTGGCAGGTAGATCCCGGGCTCAATGGAAAAGACCATCCCTTCATCCAAGACCGTCTGGGACGACGAGGTGATATAGGGCGGCTCATGTACTTCAGTGCCGAGCCCATGGCCCGTTCGATGCACGAAGTAATCTCCATAGCCTGCCTTTTGGATCACGCCGCGTGCAGCGTCATCAACGACATGGGCCTTCACGCCGGGTTTGGCCGCGGCCAGGGCAGCCTCGACTGCGGCATTTACGATACCATGCACCAGTGTAAATCGTTCAGGTGGAGAGCCAAGGACGGCCATGCGGGTGATGTCACTTGAATAGCCCTCGATCGTGCCGCCGATATCCATGACGATCGCGTCGCCCGTTTGCAGAACAGTTTCGCCAGTATGGTGATGAGGAAAGGCACCATTGCGACCGGCGCCGATGATGGAGAAAAGTGGCACCGCACCTTGCTCAGCGAAATGCGCGCGGGCAATCTCGGCTACTTCGATCTCAGTCATGCCAGGCCGCATCGCTGACCATGCTGCCTGCATCGCATCATCGGCGGAAAGCGCATTGCGCTTGAGCACGGCATATTCCGCGGCGTCTTTCCGCATCCGCAACGCGCCTAGTGTGGTCTCAGAGAACTGGCGTCGCGCATTCAAAAGCCGATCTTGGATGAGCGCCGCGTGGTCTGCTCGCATGCACTCATCAAGTGCGATGGACCGCGCGGCTCCACCTTCGATGGCCGACAGCAGGGCTTCGAGAGCCTCTGACGGACCCGCCGCATCATCCCATGCAAAGAAAGGCAAATCGGTTTGCTGGCGGGCGCTCTCTGACTCCAGCGCGGGCATCAAGAAGCCTGCGCCTTTCGCCGTCACGCAGAAAATCAGCGGGCGTTCGTCCGCATGGGGGTGCACATTCAAAAGCCAAGCCAAATGTGCTCCGGGCGAAAGCGCAACAAGGTCTACGCCTTCTGCGGTCATTTGCGCGCGCAATCTGTCCAACCGTGTCACAGCCCGTGCACCTCTTGCGCGCGAGCCTCTGTGATCAAGCCATTTTTTATGTCCGCGCGCACGGCATCCGGGTCGCGTGCCTTGGGATCGCCATAGCCGGCGCCACAAGAGGTAACGATCCGGATCACATCATCTGTGGTCACGTCGAGACCCGACACAAAGGAATACCGCTCGGTCCCATCGGGCTTGATCACGTCAACATAGTTTCCGGATCCCTCATGCCCGCCCTCTAGCGACCAAGGCGTGATCTTGCAACGCGTGTAGCCAGCCGTCAGGAAACCATTTTCCGTGCGGATGCGGTACTCCAGAACAAGACCACGCCCGCCGCTCCACTGCCCTTCGCCGCCTGGTTCGGTGTTGAGCGCCATCCGGTCGACGAAAAGCCCGTTGCGGGCCTCGGAAATCTCAGCAGGCGTGTTGAACGTTTCACCGTGGAAGCCGCTAAAGATACAAGGATTGCCGTCGCGTCCTTCCCAGGCACCCCAGCCTCCGATCTGCGGCTCGATGATGGTATATTGCCGCCCGGTATCGGGATGAATCCCGCCGATGAAGGTTCCGCAGATGGAACTGAAGTGACCTGCCGGCAATCGTTCCGGCACATGCGGCGCCAGGCAACGCCAGATCAGGTCGTAAACCCTCACCTCGGTTTCAAAGTAAAACCCGATTGCTGCAGGTTCTTGCGCATGAAAGACCGAGCCTTCGCGGGTCAGGACCTTTAGGGGTCGGAAGGACCCGTCATTGGCAGGCGTGTCTGGGTCGGTCAGGGCTTTAAAGACCATCTGCGCACAGACAATCGTGCCATCGCGCGAGGTGTTCGTGCACCCTGGATCCTGATCTGGATTGTCGCGCAGATCGACAATCATCTCGTCGGCGCTGACGGTGACTGTGACAGTGTAGATCCGCCCGTCGTCTTGATCTTCGCTAAGAGTAAAGGTGCCATGGGGCAGTTTTGCGAGTTCGGCCTTGGCGGTTTTCTCGCCGAACGCCATAAACTCTTCCATCGCTGCGGTGAAAGTCGACCGGCCATATTTCACTGCCAATGCTTCAAGCCGTTTTGCCCCAACGCGCACAGACGCGATAGCTGCCCAGACATCGCCCAACAGGAAATCAGGCATTCGGCTGTTGGTGGTGATGATGTCCATTACAGCTTGGTCGGTCTCGCCCTCATTGATCAGTTTGACCGCGGGCAAGCGCAGGCCCTCTTGATAAATCTCGGTTGCCTCGCCGGATAGTGAGCCCGGCGCCATCCCACCCACATCTGAATTATGGGCAATATTGGCGGCCCAGGCGATCAGCTGCCCTTCAGAGAATACTGGCATCGCCAGAACCAAGTCGTTGAGATGCGTGACCCCCCCGTGCCAGGGATCGTTGGTGATGAACACGTCACCGGGGCGGATGTCTTTATGCTTCGACAGGATGAATTGGACCGATTTGTCCAAGACGCCGATGAAGGCTGGAATGCCCGCGCCGGAAGAGGCGATGCGCCCTTGCGCATCGGTGATCCCGGTCCCCATGTCGAGCACCTCGTAGATGATCGAGGACATCGCGGTTTTGCGCATGGCGGCAAACATCTCATCGGCAGCGGCTTGCAGCGAGTTTTGGATGATCTCCAGCGTGATCGGATCGTTTTGCATCTCAGCCCCCAATCTCGATATGGATGTTGCGATAGGCGTCGACCGAGACCCGGTTGCCTGGATGAACCACCACAGTCATACCGCTGTCCTCGACAACGGCGGGGCCTTCAAAGGCCATGCCGGGCGCAAGCTTGTCTCCATCATAGATTGTGGCCTCAAACGTGCCCTCTAGCGCGTAGTTGACCTGGCGCGTGGCTTTCTGCGCGGGCGTGGCATCCGCGGGGCCGATCTCGGCGGGGGTCATGGTCAGTTTGCCCACCTCGGCCCGAGCGATCAGGTGGATGCCTACCATCTCGACTGGGGCGTCCAGGCGATAAGTGTATTCCTTCTCATAGAGTGCGCGGAAATCCTCGGCGATTTGCGATAGGCTCGCGTCAGTCACCGGACTGGTCAGTGGAACCTCGGTGGTGTGTTCCTGGTTTTGATAGCGAAGCTTACCAGAGCGCTGGAAACTCAGTTGACTGGGATCAACCCCCTCCGCAGCAAAGGTCTCGCGCGCCTGCGCTTCAGTCTGTTCAAATGCGGCTTCAATCTGCGCACCGGCCCCCGCGGTCAGGTCCATAAGATGCGTCGCGAAGTAGTCCCTGCGCAGGTCCGACATCATCATCCCCCAGGCTGAAAAGACACTGGCCGCTGCTGGGACCACCACCTTTTTGACCTGCAACTCCTGACCCAATGCGACCGCGTGCATCGCGCCTCCGCCGCCAAAGGCCAATAAAGTGAAGTCGCGGGTGTCGTGTCCGCGATTGAGGCTGACTAGCTTCAGCGCGTTGACCATGTTGTTGTTGGCAATGCGGATGATGCCTTGCGCCGCCTCAGTGGTAGAAACGCCTAAGCGGTCTCCGACGTCCTTCAGCGCAGCTTCGCTGGCGGTCATATCGGCGGTGATTTCGCCACCGCAAAAGAAATCCCGATTTATCCGTCCTAGCCAGAGATTGGCGTCCGTTGTCGTGGCTTGGTCTCCGCCTTTGCCATAGGCGGCAGGCCCTGGCACCGCGCCTGCTGATTGCGGCCCAACGTGGAGCTTTCCATAGTCATCGACCCACGCGATAGAGCCGCCGCCATTGCCGATCTCCACCAAGTTTACGACCGGCACCATAATCGGATAGCCCGCCGATTTGCGGCTCCGCTCGATCCAATAATCGGTCATGATCTGCACATCGCCGCCTTCGATCAATGAGCATTTCGCAGTCGTTCCCCCGATGTCGAGCGCGAGGATATTGGGCTCCCCGATCAGTTTGCCAAGCTCCGCCGCCCCCCAAAAACCCGAGGCCGGGCCGCTTTCCACCATGGTGATCGGGATCGCAGACGTGGCCGCGAGGCTGTCGACGCCGCAATTGGATTGCATGATATAGGGGCTTTGGCGCGCGCCTTGTGCTTTCAGAGCCGCATCAAGCTTGCCCAAATACCGCGCTGCCACGGGTTGGACATAGGCCGATAATACCGCGGTGCTGGTGCGCTCGTATTCACGCCATTCACGAGTGATTTGGTGGCTGGCAACGACAGAGACCTCGGGCCAAAGACGTTGGACCTCGACCAAGACGGCTTCTTCGTGGGCAGTATTCGCATAGGCATGGAGAAGGCAGATCGCCACGGCCTCGACCCCCTCGGCGCGGAACCCATCGAGGATCTCTGGCAAGCCCGTGAGGTCGAGCGGTGCGCGTTCGGTGCCTTGGTAAGTCATTCGTCCTGGCACTTCGGCACGCAAATAGCGCGGCACAAAAGGCGCGGGCTTTTGGTAATGCAAGTTGAAGAAATCCGGACGGTTGCCGCGCGCGATCTCAAGCGTGTCGCGAAACCCTTCGGTTGTGATCAGACCGACCCGCACCCCTTTGCGTTCGGTTAGAGCATTGATCACAACGGTGGTGCCATGGGCCATAAAATCCACATCCGCTGCGGCAATCCCGCCTTTGTGCAGAACATTCAGCACGCCTGTTTCGAAATCGGGCGGTGTGGTGTCGGTCTTGGCCGTGGTGATTTTGATGCCGTCGGGTCCGGTCTCGAAAGCGACCAGATCGGTGAAGGTGCCGCCGACATCCGTGGCCACGCGCAGGGTTTTGGTCATTGTTCGTCCCTATTTATCAGCGCCAACAGCAGGGCCAGCGCGCCGGGTTCTTTCAATTGATGTGCCTTGGCCACACGTTCGGCTGTGTAATGTCCAGCCTCATGCAGGCAATTCAGCGTCCCAATGACTTCGCCGCCCACCAAGATGGGGATGTTGAGGCAGCTTTCGCAGCCGAGCGATTGGATGAGTTCGTGGTCCGGAAAGACTGCCGCGATTTCATCAAGTGTGTTGGCGACAAAGACCTCTTGCCGGTCAAGCACCGTTTTGGTCCATGCGTTCGGCGTGATTTCTTTGGCACCGCTGGGAGGGTAGGCTTCGGGCACATTTGAATAGCACCGCCTTGCTAAGCCGGTCTCGTGATCAAGTGTCATAAGGGTGAACAGTCGTATGCCGATATGGGACTGCGCCTCTGCCTCTAGCGCTCGATAGGTGGCTACGGGCTGATCCGGCTGTGCGAGCGCTTGGAGCATCCGCGTCATGAACCACCCCCTATGGAATTTCGCAGAGCCAACTCTGCAGCGTCGACCACTGGCACCGCGGCAATCAAGGCGCGGGTATAGTCCGTCTTTGGGGCCGAGAAGATCGCCTCTGTAGGCCCTTCTTCAACCAAGCGGCCGGATTGGAACACTGCGATCCGCGCGGCCACGTTTCGGACCACGGCCAAATCATGGGTGATGAACAGATAGGTCAGGCCTCGGGTCTCGCGGAGATCGTTCAACAGCCGAAGCACTCGTGCCTGCACAAGCACATCCAAGGCCGATGTGGGTTCATCCAACACCAGCAACCGTGGTGCGACTGACAAAGCGCGCGCAATGCCCACGCGTTGACGCTGCCCGCCTGACAATGCAGATGGCGCGCGGTGGCGCATTTCTCGGGGCAGTCCCACGGCCTCGAGTGCGTCTTCGACCAGGTGCCACCGATTTGCGCGGGGGCCAATCTGATAGGTGTCGAGCCCCAGCCGCACCGACGCCCCAATAGTGCGCTTGGGATTGAGCGCTGATAGTGGGTTTTGTTGGACAAGCTGGATCGCGCGCCGCTCTGAGGGGCTGCGTTGTGGGCCCAAGGGCGCACCGGCTAAGGTGATCGCCCCTTCCGTTGGCGCAAGGTTTCCAAGGATCATGTTTGCAAGCGTGGTCTTGCCGGAGCCGCTTTCGCCTACAATGGCCAGGCACTCGCTCTCAACAACATCCAAACTGACATCGCGGACCGCATGGACCAGTCCCGCGGGCGTTTTGAATGTTTTTGAGAGGTTTCGGAGCGACAAAAGCGTCATTGGTCGCCTCCATGGCTGACCTGCGGCGCTAAGAAGTCTGAGCTGATCTCTGGAACATCCGGTATCCCCTCGCCGGTGATGCGAGGGACTGCCGCCATCAATGCGCGGGTATAGGCATGGCGTGGGTCGGCAAACAGCGCCTGCGTTGGCCCATCCTCCACAATACGGCCACGATAGATCACATAGACCCGGTCGGCAAATTCTCGAACGACGCCTAGATTGTGCGAGATTAGTAAAACCGCGGCATCATGATCGGCCACAAGCCGGCGCATCAGGGCAAGAGTTTGCGCCTGTACCGTTACATCGAGCGCTGTCCCCGGTTCGTCGGCGAGGAGGAGTTTCGGCCGGTTCGCAAGTGCCATGGCGATCATGACGCGTTGGTTCATGCCGCCCGACAACTGAAACGGGTAGGAGGCCAAAACCCGCGCAGGATCGGCGATCGAGGTCGCTGCCAGCATCTGCATCGCCTTTGCATCGCAGTCTTTGCGGCTGAGTTTGTTTTCGCGGCGGCGCAGAACCTCTACAAACTGGCGCTCGATGGTGAAGGTCGGGTTCAGCGAAGAGGTCGGGTCCTGAAAGATCATCGATATATCGACGCCGCGCAACGCTGCCCTCGCCTGCGGCGCCATCCGGTTCACATCTTGGCCGTCGAAAACGACTTCGCCAGAGATCAACGCCTTTTGGGTTTCCTGCAAAAGCCCCAGTACGATGCGCGCCGTCACGGATTTACCAGAACCGCTTTCACCGACCAGAGCCACGCGTTCCCCTGCCGAGACCCTAAGGGAGATACCGTGAAGCACCTCAGTCAAACCGCGAAGGTCACGGAAAGATAGCTTTAGGCCTTGGATATCGAGAAGGCTCATCGGTCGACATCCAGTACTTCGCGCAGACCATCACCGAGCAGATTAAATCCAAACACCGCAACAAGGATGGCAAGGCCGGGGAAAACCGTTAGCCACCAGCTATCGGGCAGATAACGCGCGCCTTCCGCCACCATCGAGCCCAGATCCGGTGTTGGTGGCTGGACACCAAGCCCAAGGAAGGACAGCGATGAGGCGATGATGATCACGAAGCCCATATCAAGTGTCATCTTGGTGATGATCGCTGGCAGGCAATTGGGCAGTATCTCGCGGAAGGCGACATGCCCCGTGCCTGCGCCAATCACCTCGGCTGCCAGCACGTAGCCCTCTTCCCGCTCAGAGCGGGCGATGGAGTAAACCAACCTTGCATACCAAGGCCACCACATGGCCGTGACGGCCAGCATCGCATTGGTCAGGGTGGGCTCCAGCACCCCCATCATTGCGATGGCCAGAACCAGCGGCGGGATCGACAGAAAGACATCGACCAAACGCATCAACACCGCCTCAGTCCAACCGCCAAGATAGCCTGCCAGAAGACCAACGAAAGTGCCAATCGGTGTGGCAATCGCAAGTACAACCACCCCCAGCGTCAATGAGATTTGATAGGCATAGAGGATGCGGCTGAAAATATCGCGCCCAACCAAATCGGTGCCCATCCAATTGCGCGCCGACGGCGGGCGGTTGTTGTTCAGAAAATCCACGACCGCGCCATTGTGGTCCGGAAACGGCGCAACCCACGGCGCGAAGATCGCCGCGCAGACGACTAAAGCCACGAGGACAATGCCGAGCAGGTTCAGGGGGCTCCGCGTGAGGATCAGCGCCGCGCGGATCATGGAGAGCCTCGGGTTGAATAGCGGATACGTGGGTTAAGTAGCGCGATCAGGAGATCAATGATGATGTTCACGATCAAAAAGGTCAGCGCAATGATCAGCACCGTGCCCATGATCGCATTGAGATCCTTGCGCAGGATCACATTCACGCCATAGCGGCTGAGCCCGGGCCAAGCAAAAACCGCCTCTACCAGGAATGCATTGCCCATCATGGCGGCGAAATCGAGGCCGATGATAGTGAGCGACGGTATCAGGGAGGGCCTAAATGCGTAAATCCGCGCGATCCGAGATGGAAAGAAGCCATAAGCCTCAGCCATCTCAATATAGGGCTTTTCATAGGTTTCCACCATGTTTGCCCGGGTCAGACGCGCGGCCTGGCCGATACCGGACAGTGAGAGCGCCACCGCGGGCAGGATCAGGTGATGAAGCGCGTCAAGGAACGCCGCAATATTTCCCGCAAGCAATGTGTCGATGGTGAGAAACCCAGTGACGCGGTTGATCTCGTAGATGTCGCTCAATCGTCCCGCGATCGGAAAGAGCGGCAGGTAAAACGCGAAAAGCAGCATTAAGATCACTGCCCAGACAAAGCTTGGCGCAGAAACGGTCAGCAGTGCCAAGACGCGCACCAAGTGATCGGGCCAAGCCCCGCGATACCGCGCCGCCAAAATGCCCAAGGGGAGCCCCGCGGCCACCATGATGATGCCAGCGAGGAACACCAGCTCCAGTGTGGCGGGCAGAAACTGCGCGATATCGAGCGTCACCGGGCGGTTGGTGTAAAGTGAAGTTCCCAGATCCCCGCGCAGAACATCTCCGATAAAATAGCCGTACTGAACCGGCAAACTCTCATCGAGATGCATTTCTGTCCGCAACCGTTCAACCTGCTCAGGCGTCGCATTGGGGCCCAAGGCAATCCGTGCTGGGTCGCCGGGGATCACGCGCGCGATCACAAAGATGAGCATCGAGACACCGATCAGCACGATGACAGATATGCCAAGCCGCCTAAGAAGAAGGTTTAAGATCGGAGAGCGCAAGACCATCGCGAAAAGGCGGTGGGTCAGGATTCCGACCCGCCGAACGATCGAGTTTACTGTGTCATCTCCATCAATCTGAAGGAAAAGCCCAGCCCATCGAGACCGAAGGCGCTTGAGGGATCGCTCAGCGCTGGAACATTTACCCTGTTCGAGGCTGCAAAGACCGATTGCCGGTCAAAGCCGTAGATTGTCGGCGCGATCTCCATCAGGCGGTCGTTGAGAGCAGCATAGGCCGCCGTGCGACCGGCGTCATCAGGTGCGGTCCGACCGGCATCCAAGAACATATCCACCTTGTCATCGCTGAGATATTCCGGCGATTGCCAGGTTCCCTGGTTCGATGAATGGTACATCCCATAAAGCAGTGTGTCGGGATCGCCGGTCACCGCATTGACGAAAAGCTGGCTGATATGAGGCGTGTTCTCGGGGCTTGAAACCTGTTCTGCAAAAAGTGCCCAGGGCAGTTTGGTGATATGAGACTTGATGCCCAATTCGTTGAAATTCGACTGCATCAATAGGGCGAAACGTTCCTCAAGCGGTACCTCGGCGATCCAGCTGATCTCAATGTCGATATCCGCCGGGTCATATGCACAGGCAGCAAGGCTTGCCTTGGCGGCCTCCATATCTTGGCTCAGTGTCATATCGGCTGGTTTCGATCCATACATGCCCACTGGGATCGCGCCCGTTGCAGGAGAGCCAGCCGAGACATCTTCATTGATTGCAATCATTTGGATTGCGGTCCCGTAGTCGAAGGCCTGTGATAGTGCTTGGCGACAGTTGACATCATCGAGTGGCGGCTTGGTGGTGTTCATCTTGAAATAGAACGCGCCCGTGCCGCCTTCCGTGAGAAGTTGAGAACCATCATTGGCGAGCGCTTGGACAACCTCGGGCGGCAACCATTGGCTGGCGATGTCGTGCTCGCCCTGAGCAATCAACGTGCGCACCGTCGCGGGCTCCAGCCCATAGCGCACGCGTACCGCATCCGGCGCCGCCTCTGGGACGCCTAGGAAATAGCCGTCCCATTTGCCCATCACGGTCTCTTCCTGCGGGTTGTGGCTGGTGACGGTGTAGGCGCCGGTGCCCGCACCATTGGCGCTGAGGAAGGCCTCGCCCCACTCATCTTCCGCGTTCGCCTCAACCAAAGCCTTATCGACAATCGGCAGCCGGACCAGAGATGCCACAAAAGGCGCTTAGGGTTCTTCCAGGGTGAAGGTGACCGTGTTGTCGTCCACCGCCTCGGCGCTGACGCCCGCGAAAAGATAGCTCAATCCCGCGCCAAGCGCTTGCATCCGTTCCAGCGAGTAGACCACGTCTTCTGCGCGAAGCGGGTTGCCCGATTGGAAGGTCACGCCGTCCCGCAACGCAAAGGTGTAGCTCGCGCCGTCTGAGACCCAGCTTTCCGCCAGATGACCGGAGTGACCCGGCCCGCCTTGGTTCGGCAGCACCAGCGTATCATAAACGTTGAACATCAAGATGCTGTCGGCATAGTCGGACGCCTTGGCGGGATCCAACTCTCCCACCGCAACTTCATCAAGCCGCAACACGGTCTCTGCAAAGGCGGCACCAGCAAGTGCCGTGGAGGCTGCAAGCATGGCGGCGAAAACGGTCTTTCTCATTGATCCTGTTCCTTTCCTGTCGGGTCTGGTGCCGTCGGTTGGTCCAATGGTGATTTGTGAATGGGCGCTGGCGCATCGCTGAAAACGTCGAGCGTGCCACACCAAAGGATCGAAGCGGGCTCTTCGGTGTGGTTCCAACTGGAATGCGTCCGGCGGCTGTCGAAATGGATCGAGTCGCCTCGGTTCAGCACATGAACTTCCTCCTCAATCTCGACCGTGATGGCGCCTTTGAGGATGTAAAACATCTCTTCGCCGGCGTGGCTGATCGGTTCAGAGCGATGCCCTGGGGGTTCATGGAAAATCACCGAATGAAGCCTGGACTGTGGGAAGGTGGTGGAAAGACGCTCATAGGCCTTCTGCGCCCCGGGCACGCCATAGGTCGGTCGCCTGTCGCGGCGGGTTGTCTTACCTTCATCTGCAGGTTGGTCGAGAAGGGTCGAGAGCGGGATGTCGAGCACGCGTGCAATGCCCACTAAGGAGGCCAAAGATGGGGCGGTCAGGCCGCGCTCGACTTGGCTGATAAAACCGACCGATAGCCCAGCCTGGTCGGCCACGCTTTGCATATTAAGCTTGAGTTCTTTTCGCCGGGTCCGCAGCGCCTCGCCCAGAGAAGTTTGAACTTTGTCACCGGTCTGAGTCGCTGTTTTTAGCATGGCTAAAATCGTGAGCCGGGTCCGGTTCGCTGTCAACTTTGTTTTAGCATGGCTAAAAACCCGCGGAGCGCGCGTGTGGAAGATCGTCCAAGAATTAATCAGACCCAGAGGCTATACGTATTTAGGCAAGCAACTTTCCTCGCGCCGTCAAATGGCAATCAAAACGCGCAAGCAAGACCTCAACGCATTGGGCCATCAAACCAATTTAGGCCGCGTTAGTCCGCCGCCTGACCCGCTTCATAGGCATTGGCGAGTGATTTGACTGGTTTCGAAGCTGCGATTTGCCGGTCGGCGACGAAGGCCTCATGGTTTTTGTCAATCTGTGAGACGTTATAAAGATAGTTCACCATGATCCCCGCGGACTGCGCCATTCCATTTTCCGACAGATCCGCACCTGCATGGATATCGTGAAGCATGGCGCCATTTGTCAGGTGGAACCGGGCAACGGGATCCAGCGGCATGTCGTTCGCATTGCGGGCTTTGGTTAAGTAGTGAGCTGCTGTTATGCGCAGGTCTTCTGGGTCAACCGGGGCGTCTTTATCCTGTGTTGAGAGCCAATCCATCAAACGCGGCACCGGGGACAATGTGACGAAGGTTTTCAATCCCGGCAAAGCGCGAGAAAGATCGCGCACCACTTGTTTGATCAGGGAATTGCCGAAGGAGATCCCCGCCAAACCTTCTTGGCAGTTGGAGATCGAATAAAACACCGCCGTGTCAGCTTGGCTTGGCGCGAGCATGACACGTTCTTCCGCCAGCAGATCTTGGATCGAGTTCGCTATGCCGCGGGTCAAGGCAACTTCGACAAAAATCAGCGGTTCGTCCGGCATGCTGGGATGGAAATAGGCAAAACAGCGGCGGTCGCGCGGTTCCACGCGCCGACGCAGATCCTCCCAGCTGTGGATTTCATGCACGGCCTCATAGGCGATGATCTTCTCTAGGATATGGGCCGGACTTTCCCAACTGATTGGTCTGAGGACCAGAAACCCGCGATTAAACCAGGACTTGAAGAGATGGCGAAAATCCAGATCAAGCGGCATGAGATCAGGATGTTCTTTGAGATAACGCTTTAGATCGCGCCGCATGGCGACCAGCTTTTCTGTGGCGCCCGGCAGCTGGTTGAGGCGACGGGCCAGTTCCTGCCGACGCGGCTCTGTCGCTTGCATGAGGCGATGATAGGTTCCCGGGTCGCGGTCCTGGCGATACGCAGTTAGAGCAACCTCGACCCGCTCGAGATCAAGATCGAGCCCATGTGTGAGAAATGCGAAGAACTCCTGTTTCTGCTCTCCATTCATCCTAACATAGCTGCCCAAAATTTTTGCAGCGAGCCCAGTTCCCGACACCTCGCCGCGACTGGTCAGTAGTGCCTCGCAAAGCTCTTCAATGCTTTGGCCATCAACTTTTCCGTCAAATCCCGCGTTTTCGCCACGCTCAAAGAGAGATGTCATCAAATCGCCCAAGAGACTCATCGCTTATCCTTTGCCTTTGGCTGATCCATCCGTGGAGCGCTTGCCGGTCTGGTTTAGGAAGCTCCGCTGCGCGCCTCCAGCCGCAACACCGACCTATTCACGCAGAAAACGATCGCATTGTGATACCGATGCGGCGCTCGGCGTGAGATTGAGATAGCCATGCTTTCGGCATCTTTTTCCATGCATTGATCGACCATCCTAAGACGCCATGCCACTTCACGCGCATAGTCAGACGACCTTGAGTATTGATCCGTGGAGTATCGCGCAAGGCGCCGGACACACACTTACCGAGCACGGTGATAAAGGTCTGCGCGGCTTTATGCCGGTCAAGCTCTCATAGTGCGAAGGGGTCCAACTGATCAATGTCGGGGTTTTAATGGCCGGGGCAAGAGGCACGCGCAAGGTATCGACTGTTTCTAAGGCGTGAATCGGCAGCGGGATCTCTGCACTCGCGCTCCATTCTTCCAAGTTTTCGCGTTGCCCCACCATAACCCGCCACACTCCCAAGACCGGCGCACGTAATCTTCCAAGCCTGACGTCACATTTGAGAAATCGTATAGAAATTCGCCGCGCGCAGGCTCAGGTCGTTTTGTAGCGCGACACATCGCTCTTCAGTGTGGGTCCTGTGTCGTGCTCAAAAGATCCCGTGTGGCATTGCGAAGGGAGGTATACAGCTCTTCGCTAAAGGCTTCCGCGCTCAGTTTTCCATCGATGAGCAAAAACGCCGCACCATGCACCAACATCCACAAAGGGCGGGCGGCCAAACGGGTCGCCTCGGAGTCGATTGGGGCTCCGATCCGCATTGCCACCTGTCGCAAGAGACGTCCGTGGCATTCCGAAGCGGCTTCTTCGAGGCTTTCTGGGGTTTCTTCATGTGCGGCAAAGATCAAACGAAAAACGCCGGGCTCCTGTGCTGCAAAATCGACATAGGCGCAGCCGAGCGTTGCAATCACTTCAACCGATCCTTCCGGCAGGGAGGCGCTTTTTTCATCAAAAGACGCAGTCAAACGTTTCATTCCAGCCTCAGCGACCGCATGCAGCATGGCTGTGCGATCTTTGAAATGGCGGTAGGGCGCGGCACTGGACACGGCAGCTTGGCGCGCGGCTTCAGCGACTGAAAACCCAGAAGGTCCTTTTTCTTCAACAAGTTGACGGGTGGCTTCGACCAATTGACTGCGCAGATCGCCATGATGGTAGGCGACCTTTTTCAAAACAGCGTCCTGCCCTGAGGTAACTTTTTTTGTGATCTGCAAACTAAACTGTTCCGTACAGCTTGATGTTATGGCATCTAACATCATGTTAGAGCCTCTAACATGAGACGTACTCCAGCCCTGGGTATGGAGCAAGCGGTAAAGGAAAACTGGTGATGGAAGAGAATTCTCAAACACCAACGCGTCCAGGCTTCATCCGTCGTGCGTTGCGACGCGTTGGGATCATCCTGGGAACCGTGGCCGTCGGCGCGATTGCCGTGGGTGCGGTCATGGGGGCAACGACGATGATCTCGGCGAACTCGGTGAAGATCGAGACCGAGACCGGAGCGCCACTGCTGACAGTGTCGACAACGGTGATCGAGGTGCAAGACAGCTACGCGATCCCGCAGGAATTCGTTGGTCAAATCGAACCACGGCGGATTGCTGATCTTGGCTTCGAAGCGGGGGGCACCATCGAAGAGATCACAGTCGATGAGGGCTGGCCAGTTAGCGAAGGGACGGTCTTAGCGACCCTCGACACGCGCGTTCTGGAAGCGCAGCTGCGCCAGCAGAAGGCTGCGAAAGACGCGCTGATTGCTCAGCGAGATTTGGCGGAACTGACTGCCAAACGGCAAGAAGCGCTTGCAGATCGCAATTTCGCGTCGCAACAGCGCGCAGATGAAACGCGGCTGCGCGTGGTGGAACTCGATGCCCGCCTCGCCGAGATTGATGCAGCGATCACCGGGGTCGAAGTGCAGCTCGACAAATCCGTCATTCGCGCCCCGTTTGACGGTTTGATCGGGCGACGTTTGGCCGATGACGGCGCGCGGGTGGGACCCTCTTCGCCGGTTTTAGAGGTCTTAGAGCGCGCAGAGCCGCGTTTGCGGATCGGTCTTGCGCCAGAGATTGCCGTCGGGCTGATGCGCGACAAACCCTACACTGTCAGTATCGAGGGTCAGACTTTCGACGCCTGGTTGGAAAGTCGCCGTGGTGATATCGACCCCCGTACGCGGACATTGCCGGTGCTGTTTGAATTGCGTGACGCCGATCCCGCGGCGTTGCCCTATGGCTTGGTGACCCGGCTGAGCGTGGCGCGCGACGTCATGGATCGCGGTGCTTGGGTGCCAGTTGGTGCGCTGACAGAAGGCACCCGTGGGTTGTGGAACCTGATGCGGATCGACCGTGATGCGCCGGAGGGTCCGGTGGTCGTTCGCGAGTCGGTTGAGATCCTTTATGCGGACGAAGACCGAGCCTATATCCGCGGCGGTCTGACCGATGGGATGGAAATCGTCAGCGATGGTGTCCACCGCGTGGCAAGCGGCCAACGCGTCGTGACAGCGGGGGGCTAAGGCTATGCTCAGCACGGCAACCTATCGCAATCCACGCCTTGTCGCACTGATCCTTTTGGTGGTGATCGCAGCCGGGGCCTCAGCGCTGCTGGCGCTAGGACGGCAGGAAGACCCGACCATCACCAATATCAACGCCACAATCACCACGATCTATCCTGGGGCAGATCCGTCCCGGGTGGAATCTCTGGTCAGTCAAAAGCTCGAAGACGAGTTGCGCGAGATCCCTGAGATCGACGTGGTGACCTCGACATCGTCGGCAGGCGTTTCGGTTGTCCAGCTAGAGCTGATCGAAACTATCGATCCCGATTTGATCGAAGAGGTTTGGACCGATGCGCGCAACGCCATGGAGGATGCTGCGCGCGGCTTTCCTGCGGGTGTTTTGGCACCTGAGTTCGACTCAGACAATATGGGCGCTTTCGGCGCAATCGTGGCGCTGACACCCACCCGTGATCACATCCCGCCTGCGCTTCTGGCGCGCTATTCCGAAGAGCTTGCCAATGTGCTCCGCCGCGTTGCGGGCACCAAGAATGTCGACCGCTATGGCGAACCCGAAGAAGAGGTTTTGGTAGAACTCGACCCCGTGCGCTCGGCAGCCATCGGCATCTCTACGACAGACATTGCGCGTATGGTGACCCAGGCCGATGCCAAAGTGCAGGCCGGGAAACTCAGCGCGGACGGGTCCGAACTGCTGTTGGAAGTGGAGGGCGAGATCGAAATGCTCAACCGCCTCCGCGAAGTTGTGGTCGTTGATAACGGCGATGGCAGCATGACCAAGCTCGGAGAGATCGCCGAGATCAGTCGCGGTCCGCGTTTGCCTGCAGCAAGCTCTGCGCAGTCCCAAGGCAAAGACGCAGTTTTGGTCGCCGCACGGCTTGAAGACGGATTGCAGGTCGACGCTTGGATGACACGGTTGACCGCAACACTTGATGACTTTTCGGCCGGTCTGCCCAGCGGGCTAGAGGCGAGGCTCATCTTTGATCAAAGCACCTATACACTCGACCGTCTGGGTGAGGTCGGCGTGAACATGGCGATTGGTGTCGCGCTCGTCATTGGCGTGCTGCTGCTCACTCTGGGGGTTCGTGCGGCGATGATCGTCGCCATGGTGCTACCGCTTGTGAGCCTTGCGACCTTGGCTTCGATGAACTTCATCGGGCTGCCGCTGCATCAGATGTCGGTCACCGGTCTGATCGTTGCACTGGGCCTGTTGGTTGATGCGGCCATTGTTATGACCGACGAAATCCGCCAGCGCCTGACCAAAGGCATGGCGCGTGTCGAGGCGGTGCAAGAGGCGGTAGGCCGTCTTTGGGCACCTTTGGCGGCATCGACGATCACCACGGGATTGAGCTTCACGCCGATGATCTTGTTGCCCGGTCCAGCAGGAGACTTTGTCGGGTCAATCGCAATTGCCGTGGTCTTGATGCTCTTTTGGTCCCTCGTGATCGCGTTGACGGTAACCCCTGCCATTGCCGGTTGGGTTCTGCCTGAAGGGGAGCGCGCCAAAGGCTGGGCCAATGGCATCCCCGCTGGTCTGCCTGGTCGTGCTTTCAGGGCGACTGTGGCTTGGGGTATCCGCAATCCCATCCGCTCAGTGATGCTGGCCTTGGTCTTGCCGGTCACCGGCTTTATCAGCCTTGGTGGCCTCACGGCGCAGTTTTTCCCCGGCGTGGAACGGGACCAATTCCATATTGAGGTGGAGCTTGCCGATGGCGCGGCCATTGCCAAGACCCAAGCCTTGGTACGCGATATGGATGAGACACTGCGCAGTACAGATGGGATCATCGAAGTTGCTTGGAGCATCGGGCAATCTGCCCCGGCATTCTATTACAACATCATCGGCAACCGGCAAAACGCCCCTGGATTTGCCCAAGCTCTGGTGACGACGGAGAATCCACAGACGACTGCGGAACTTTTGACGCCGTTGCAGGACCGGCTCAACGCGCGCTTCCCACAGGCCCGTGTGCTTGTGCGCGGTCTTGTGCAGGGCCCGCCGGTTGACGCACCGATTGAACTACGCTTGGTCGGCACCGATTTGACCGTCCTACAGGAGAAGGGCGAAGAGATCCGTTCGGTCCTCTTGGGCCTTGATCCGATCACCGTGGTCCGCACCCAACTGGAAGGCGGCGCGCCAAAGGTGTCCGTCGAGGTGGACGAAGCGGCGGCAAACCTTGTTGGGCTCACACTCGGCGATGTTGCAGCGCAGCTTCAAGCGGGTCTTGAAGGGGTCACTGGGGGCTCGCTGATTGAAGGCAGCGAGGAACTTCCAGTGCGCGTGCGGCTTGGTGATGATATTCGTGGAGATCTGGCCCGGATCGCAAACCTGATGATCCTGCCACCGAGCAGCCGGACGATTGCAGCCGATGGTGGTTTTCCAGGCATTCCGCTTTCCGCCTTGGCAGAGATCGATCTGGTGCCTGCGCAGTCTGAAATCACGCGCCGGAACGGAGAGCGCGTCAACACGGTCCAGGCTTTCGTTTCTCCGGGTGTTTTGCCGGAAGAGGCGCTGGGCCTGGCGCGGTCGGCCTTGACCGAGGAAGGATTCGTCCTGCCCACAGGCACACGCCTGGAGATCGGTGGCGATAGCGATGCGCGTGATGATACGGTGAACAACTTGTTGGCCCCGATGGGTCTGATCCTGACGCTTTCGATCGCCACTGTGGTCTTGACCTTCAGTTCTTTCCGGCTGGCGGCAGTAACCTTTGTTGTGGGCGGTCTATCAGCGGGTCTGTCGTTTCTGGCGCTGGCGATCTTCAATTATCCGTTTGGAATTACAGCGATCATCGGGGTCATCGGTTCCATTGGTGTCTCAATCAATGCCGCGATCATCATCATGACCGGCCTGCAGAAAGATCCGCTGGCCAGAACCGGTGATCCCGAGGCGATGACCGATGTGGTGATGGGGTCCTCGCGCCACATCATCTCGACCACCATCACGACTTTTGGGGGATTCTTGCCCCTGATCCTTGGCGGCGGCGGGTTCTGGCCCCCCTTCGCAATGTCCGTGGCGGGCGGGGTGCTGCTATCCACAGTGGTGAGCTTTTATTTCACGCCGCAAATGTTTGCCCTGGTCTATCCGCGGCGTGGTCGGCGGGAAACAGAGCGCGAAGAGGCGACGCGCAAGCCCGCCGACCTGCATCACCTTTCCATCGCCGCAGAGTGAAGCCCTCGCGCGCCGTCTGAGACACTCGGGTGGCGCGCTAAGTCAGGCGACCGATCTCGCTGAGTTGGGATGGCAGTTCATCAGGGGCAATCCCATCAAAGGAGGCGCCATGCGGGCCGCGATCCGTTGGCCGAGCCATGTCCAAATCTCGGAAAATGCGGCACGCGACCCCGTCGGGGTCCTCCGCTGAAGGTGCAGGGTTGGTGCCATCAGAGCGATACCATGAGGCCAAAACTGTGTCCGCCGAGCCGAGCTTTGCAGTCTGGTCATCAGCATGCGTTGCCCTGGTCCCCTTGCCGGGTCTATAGCGAGCGCGCCGCAATAAGAGGATCTTTCCCATGCGCCGCGCGAGCCTGAGCCGAAAAACCGCTGAGACCGAGATTGCCGTCACACTCGATCTGGATGGGACGGGCCAGTATGATTGCCACACAGGGATCGGATTTTTCGATCACATGCTCGACCAACTGTCGCGCCATGCACTGATCGATCTTACGATTTCAGCGACGGGCGATCTGCATATCGATGATCACCACACGGTGGAGGACACCGGGATCACGATCGGCCAAGCGCTCAGCGAAGCTCTGGGCGACAAGCGCGGCATTCGCCGCTATGGGTCTTGTCTTTTGCCAATGGACGATGCGCTGGTGCGGGCGTCGCTCGATCTATCCGGTCGGCCTTTCTTGGTGTGGAACCTGCCCCTGCCCACTGCCAAGATCGGAACATTCGATACCGAATTGGTACGCGAGTTCTTTCAGGCGCTCAGCACCCATGCCGGGATTACATTGCACGTCGATGCGCTGGCTGGCGTCAACAGCCATCACATTGCAGAGGCCGCGTTCAAATCCGTGGCGAGGGCCTTGCGCGAAGCAGTGGAGCCGGATCCGCGCCGTGCCGACGCTGTGCCCTCCACAAAGGGGAGCTTGTAAGCGCGATGATCACAGCGCTGGTGGACTACCAATCCGGCAATCTCCACTCTGCCGAAAAAGCCTTTCAGCGCATGGCTTCTGAACAGGGGGCCGGGGAGGTCGTGGTAACCTCTGATCCACGAGTTGTCGAACGGGCCGATCGCGTTGTCCTGCCGGGCGATGGTGCATTTCCGGCCTGTCGGGCGGGTCTTGCGAGCTATGACGGTCTGTTTGAGGCGATCGAAGAGGCGGTGAAGCAAAAGCGCCGCCCTTTTCTAGGGATCTGCGTTGGAATGCAGATGCTCGCCACTTGGGGCCGCGAATATCAGGACACGCAAGGCTTTGACTGGATTGCTGGCGAAGTTGTCGAAATCACTCCGGATGATCCTTCACTTAAGGTTCCGCATATGGGCTGGAATGAATTGGAGATTACGGGCGCGCACCCGGTGCTTGAGGGCATCCAAAGCGGAGATCACGCCTATTTCGTGCACTCCTATCAGTTCCACACAGCAGCTCCGGAAGAGACGCTCGCGCATGTGGACTACGGACGTGCGGTCACGGCCATCATCGCCCGAGAGAACATTTTAGGGTTTCAGTTCCATCCAGAGAAAAGCCAGGCCCCGGGCTTGCGGATGATCTCCAACTTCTTGACATGGGCACCCTAACCACGCGTTGGGATTTATTGCACCCGGGTCCAGACCTGTGAGCGACAGATCCCTACAACGCAGCCAGAAACCTTTAGAGAGTTGCCGGTCAACGTCATTTTGGAGTTATAGGTCTTGTCGCGGTCGGGCGCCCAAATCTTCCCTTTGCCATAATTGCCGCCGCCCAGTGGCTGCATGTCCCAGATGATTTGCCGCCCGAGTGTGGGCGCATCCGTGACCCGATTGCCACTGCTGTCGAAGGCCTGTGCCAGGGTCCCGCAAAGCGCCTGACCGCAGGGTGCGATATCGACAACGCCGACTGCGCCGCCATCGTCTGGCTGCGTCTTCCACAGGCCAGCAACGGGGTCGGCATCTGCCATGCTGGCCATTAGAAGACTTGCTCCGATAAGCGTTGCGCGCATGTCCTTTTCCTCGCGGTCATTGCTGTCACGGCGAACTATTTACGGCGCGTCGCGGCGGTGGTCACGGCTTCCCTTTTGTGACGTTGCGTGCCACACCGCCGAAATTGTCCGGCAAGGAATGGGCGCGATGATCTTGTACCCCGCAATAGACCTTAAAGACGGCGCCTGCGTCCGCCTTCTCAAAGGCGATATGGAGGCGGCGACAGTCTTTAACGATGATCCAGAGGCCCAGGCGAAACGCTTTGAGGACGCGGGCTGTCAATGGTTGCACCTGGTCGATCTGAACGGTGCGTTCGCCGGGGCGCCGATCAATGCCGATGCCGTTTCAAAAATCTTAGAAACCGTCAGTGTTCCGGTGCAGCTGGGCGGCGGGATCCGCGATATGGACACAATCGAAATGTGGCTCGGCAGCGGTGTGCGCCGGGTCATATTGGGCACGAGCGCGGTTGAAAATCCGGATCTGGTCCGTTCCGCAGCGCGGTCTTTCCCCGGTCAGGTGGCGGTCGGGCTGGATGCACGCCAAGGCATGGTCGCCACCCGCGGCTGGGCCGCGGAAACAGATGTCAGGGTCCCCGATCTTGCCAAAAGGTTTGAAGACGCAGGGATCGCCGCGATCATCTACACCGATATCAATCGCGATGGCGCCATGCAGGGCCCGAACGTGGCGGCCACTGCTGCCCTGGCCTACGCTGTGGACATCCCGGTGATCGCCTCCGGGGGGGTCTCATCGCTTGATGATCTCATCGCGTTGCGCGATTGCGGAGCACCGCTCAATGGGGCGATCTCAGGCCGCGCGCTTTACGATGGCGCCATCGACCTGCGGGAAGCGATAGAGACATTGGCCGCTGGCTAGTTTGCGATAAATTTTGGCCCGTGCGAGCAAACGCTTTCCCTTTGGTCATCCCATTTACGCTCGGTACCCAATAAGTTCTCGGAGTATCCGGCGATGGATCGAATAACCGCTTCTTCAAGCAAACAAAAAAGTACACTCAATCTCGACCAATATGGGTTCTCTCCGGCCTTGAAAATCGCTGTCGGACCCTGTGGAGAAATTGAGATCTTGTGGCAAAACAACAAGCTTCTCTGCCAAACAGGCGTGAGTTACGCGGCGATACGCGATGATGGCCATGCATTGGTGACGGGGTCCGTGCGTGGGAAGCTTTGGGACCGCTGGAGCGGGATCCTAGGCGTCATCGAAAGTGAAGGCTGCTGGCGATTTAAAGCGCGTGGCGGGCCCTGCGATCCAAGGTCCTGGGCCAATGCCGTGCGCGAACGTCAGTTCCAAGTATGGTCGCGTAAAAGCCTCGTTTCCGAAGAGCTCTCTGTTTTGGATCAGGATGCAGAGGTATTGCTGGAAACCCTTCGTCCGATCTTGCGCTATTCTGGGCCGTCTCAGAAAGTTTCAAACCAAGCCTCAGCCCCTCGCGTCTAGGAAAAGCGGCACGAGCGCCGCTTTTCATTTCTGTGTGGCAGGCTTATCAGAGCCCGAAACAGGCACGGAGCCGCCTCATGTTGAAGACCCGCATCATCCCCTGTCTGGACGTCAAAGACGGTCGCGTGGTCAAAGGCGTAAATTTTGTCGATCTAATTGATGCAGGCGATCCAGTAGAGGCAGCACGGGCCTATGATGCCGCTGGAGCCGATGAGCTTTGCTTTCTTGATATCAATGCCACCCATGAAAACCGCGGCACGATGTATGATCTTGCCACTCGCACGGCAGAACAGTGTTTTATGCCGCTGACGATCGGAGGCGGCGTGCGCAGCAAAGAGGATGTTCGGGCGTTGCTTCTTGCTGGGGCTGATAAGGTCAGTTTCAACTCCGCTGCCGTGGCCAATCCAGATGTGGTGGCAGAGGCAGCAAATCAGTTTGGCAGTCAATGCATCGTCGTGGCAATCGACGCCAAGACCGTCGCGCCGGGCAAATGGGAAATCTTCACCCATGGAGGCCGACGGCCCACGGGTATCGATGCGGTTGAGTTTGCGAGAACGGTGGTCGGCAAAGGGGCGGGGGAAATTCTTTTGACCTCCATGGATCGCGATGGCACGCGCGCGGGATTCAATCTGCCGCTCACCCGTGCCATTTCGGACGCCGTGACCGTGCCTGTTATTGCAAGCGGCGGGGTCGGTACACTTGATCATTTGGTGGAAGGTGTGACCGAAGGCAAAGCGAGCGCGGTTCTCGCCGCCTCAATCTTTCATTTCGGTGACTATACGATTGGCGAAGCCAAAGCGCATATGGCCGCTGCTGGCATTCCGGTGCGTTTGTCATGAGCATGCTGGAGGAGCTCGCAGAGATCGTTGCCTCGCGCAGGAACGCCGACCCTGAAACCTCTTGGACGGCAAAGCTGTTGTCCAATGGCCCAGAGAAATGCGCCGAGAAATTCGGGGAAGAAGCGGTTGAGGCAATCATCGAAGCGGTGAAAGGCGACAAGGACCGACTGACCTCGGAAGCGGCCGATGTGCTCTATCACTTACTGGTCATGCTCACCGCCTGCGATGTTAGACTAGACGATGTGATGGCAGAGCTTGCCCGACGCCAAGGCATATCCGGTATCGCTGAAAAAGACGCCCGGGAGACCCGGGCGCTGAAGTCACGGAACGAGGGACAGTGAAAGGCACAGTTGTTCCGGAGCTGCGCCACCTAGTTTAGGTCGGCGTCGATCAGCCATTTCCCAGAAAATTCCCGGGACTTCAGGCGCGATCTGACGGAAGTGCGCTCACTTTTCCGACAGAGGTTTCTGAGATTATCGGCCATCAATGCTGCCACGGTGTTCTTTAAACCTCTGGCAAACTCCGGTTCTTCTTCGGGTGTTGCGATCAATCAGCCTCTCTCAGTCGAATATGTCTTCAATCACGTCGAAGAGTTCTGAGGTGATGCGCCGGGACAGAGATTTGCGCCGTCGGCGTGGCTTGCGTTTTGTGGAAACCGGCTGTGACTTTGAGTTCCAAAGCTCGTCTGGGATGGTGCGCATGGCTGCCTTTGACGGCTTCTTACTATGTTCAACTGGGAACCCTTTGATGTAACGGAGCGGTGCTCCGCAGGAACCGCATGTGAGTTCGTGCTGTTGGCTACCTGAAAGCACCAGCATTGTGTGGCTGCCGCAATAGCAGCAAGTGACGGTTTTCCCGCTGGCTCTCGCCATGTGTCATTCCTTTCGCGTGGCCGCATAAAGCGCAACCGCGGCCGCGTTCGATACATTTAGGGAGCCAAACTCTTGTGCAAAGGGAATACGCGCCAAGAGATCGCATGTGTCGCGCGTGCGCTGCCGCAAACCTGGGCCTTCCGCGCCGAGGACCAGACCCAGCGGCCTCGTAAGATATGCGGGAAGAACGTCGTCCAAGACTTGCTCGGCCTCACCGGCCAGTCCGATCAGATCATAGCCCATGTTTTGCAGCTTCCCCATCGTTTCTGAGAGGTTCCGTACGCGCAAATAGGGTTGGCGTTCCAAAGCACCGGAAGCGGTTTTGGCCAAAGCGCCGGTCTCTGGCGCCGCATGCCGCGCCGGAGCAATCACCGCGGCCGCCCCAAACACTTCAGCAGATCGCAAAACCGCACCCACGTTGTGGGGATCAGTGATCCTGTCGAGCAGGATCACTCGCGGATGCGCGCTGTCTGTCGCCGCACATACCGCATCAAGATCGCCCCAATTTAAAGGTTTTACCTCAAGCGCTGCGCCCTGATGCACCGACCCGGATTCAATCGGCGGCGCAAACTTCCTGGGATCGATGATTTCTGGGGTAAGCCCGCTTTGGCCGATGGCCTCTTTAAGCTTTTGCGCGGCGTTGGGCGTCGCCAAGAGGCGAAGTTTTTCGCGGCGCGGATTACGGAGCGCATCGCGGACGGCGTGTAGCCCAAATAGCCATAAGGTTTCATGCGCAGCAGCGCGCTTAGCGCGTTCTTTCTCGATAACCCAAGCTGGCTTTTTCACGTTTTTGCTCGATCAAACTCTGCCTTGGACACTGCGCGAGCCATGCGTCAAGGTCCAGCGAATTTCAACTTGACGCTTCGCGGGGCGATGACTACTCAGCGCGCTACTGAGGGCGACGTGCTGCAAGGTGCGGCAGCGGACTGTAACTCCGCCGGGGAGACCCATGCCTGGTTCGATTCCAGGGTCGCCCACCACTATCCTTTCCCGTCATTGATTTCATTAAATAAATTCGCATAAAACTGTCCCGCAGTTAGGGGTGCGGGACACATTTTCAGGTGTTTTCGTTCCGTTCTTGTTCCGACTTGTCAGCCAGATCAAGGATTCCAGAGCCCTCAAGAAGAGCCTCTGCGTCGTGGAAATAGCCACGGTAGCGGCCTTCGACCATCTCTAGCCTTGGGTCGGCGCGGCAAGCCTCAAACCGATCTAGGTTCCCGTCCATCGTTGCCCAAGCGCGTGCTGCGCTTTCGATCATCTCCTGTCTTGTCACCAATCCATTCCTTTCAGTCTTTCCATTGCAGAAGCAGCCAGCACCCGCCGACTTGCGCCCTTGGTGTAGACCTCTGAATTCTCTGCGCTCGAATGACCGTGAATGGCCATGATCTCGTACTGTGTCGCGCCAAGCTCGGCCAATAGGTTCCCGGCGGCTTTCCTCACGCCATGGGGCGAGCGGTTCGGTAGGCCAGCGGCAACACACCAGCGCTTGAAGTTGTTGCGGAAGCTATCAGTAGATCCATAGGGCTTTCCGTGGTGCGTGAGGACATACGCGTCACCGACCACGGTTTGTGCCCGCGTCGCCTTGTAGAGCGGCGGCAGGAGGGGGATTGAAACGAATTCCGAGCCCTTCTTGCGGGGCTGCCACTCAAGCCACTGTAGGCCGTCTCTGGTGACCTCTTGATCTCTGCCAAGCCAAACTACATCACCCACACGGCAGGCGGTAAAGAGCAGCACCGAAAGCGCAAGGTGCTGCTTCGTTCCGAACTTCCAACGCTGTCGATATTTCTTAAGGTCTGCGACTGACCAGGGGGTTGCCCCTTCGCCTTTGTTGATTGGCTTTATTCCGAGGGCGGGATTGACGGTCACAAGCTCGCGCTCAATCGCCCAAGTATACATAGCCCTTACCGCGTCCATGAGCTTATCGGCTGCGCCGGGTGTTGCGCTTAGGTCGTCGCGAAAGGCGATGAGCTCCTTGCGTGGGATTGCCATATCTAACCCGGCAAATTCTTGACCTTCGGCAAGGTCAAAGGCAGCCTTACGATTGCGCAATCTCTCAAGATAGCGAGTGCGCTGCTTTAGGGTCGCCTCGCTCTTGTGGCCCGTCTTCACTTCCGACGCTAAGAACTCTTCATAGCGATAAGAAAGCCAAGCGACGGTCTGCTTCACAACTGTCTCTGATCTCAGTTGAGGCTCTTCTAGCGTCTCACCGCGGCGGGCTCGATTATAGGCGGCTTTGAAGTCTTCGTGCTCTGGGCCAAAGGGCAGAGTGATCCGTATTTTCGGATTGCCCTTAACGCGGACCCTATGGCGCGTGGTTCCGCCGCGGTTCGGCTCAGGGCAATAACCGGGATATGTTACCTTTGCCGCCATTAATTCCAGGCGCCGGGCCTGTCCTTGTTCTTTGGTTGCTCTTGCTTCTCGAATACCCTTACCGTGCCATCCGGCGTCACTTCAAACCCTACCACCTTAAGGCCAAGCTCTCTCGCGGCTTCGACATAGCGCTTTATGGTTGCTTTTGTGGCGGGGGCTTTCGGCATCACACAGCCTCAGTGCGCGGGTCGGTCACGCAACTTCTCCAGGCAGGTTGAACTTACCCTGCCAGCTGCGCCAAGCAGCGCTCACGGCGCCTGTGCCCGGATAAAGGTCATCTAGCGTATCTTCTGGTCGCGCGGCCATGACCTCAAACGCCCAATGACACACGCCTTCTACCTTCGCGCCAGTGAGCCCCTTTTTCATTGCGATAGACTCTCTAACGACCGGGTTTTCGTACCAATCGCGCATGGTCAATCGCTTAGACACAACAGGCTTTCGCGCCGCTTTGATAATTACAGGTTCATAGGCATAGGCGACTGGGACGTTTCGCTTGAACGCTGCGAAAGGCTTAATCCATTGGCAAATTCTTATGCCGCCTTCGGGCAGGATGCGTTCCCGCTCAAGCATTCTAAGACCGGCAACGTGCGTGTGCAGCACCCACCCATCATATTCAGCCTCTAGGCGCTCCACCAGTTCGCGGTGATCCACTTCGCCCGCGTAATCGGGGTGATCCTCATATAGCTTTGCACAGCCTGGGTATGGTGGATCGGCGTAGGCCAGCTTTTTACTGATATCAGGGCGCGGGGCGGTCATTCCTGGGGCTCCTGAGGGCATGCCGATTCAAGCGCTTTGGTCATAGCTTCCGACACTTTTCGCGCTTCGCATTGTGGGCATTCACCGCGCCAACGCATGTCATCGTCTATCTGCTTTGCGGTTGCGTTGAGTATCGTCTCAACTTCTCGG
>JBCDGN010000044.1:0-31302 GCA_038751255.1 Pseudomonadota bacterium | reverse complement strand
GCAGTCATTGAGGCGATTGAGACCCGCCGGAAGTTGCGCAACGATATCGAACAGGAAACCGCGATCCTGATCCGGACGCGCAATCTTGAAGCCGAAAAGCAGGCGCTCGATATCGAGCGGGAAAGCGAAGAGGCCCGGCTTGCGCAAGAACAAGACATCGAATTTCGCCGGGCGCAGCAGCGTGCGATCTTGGCGCGAGAGCGCGCCGAACGCGAGACCGAAGCCGAGCATGCCACGATTTCGGCCAATGAAGCGATAGAGACCGCGCGGATTGAGAACGACAAGCAGATCTCTAAGGCGCGGATCTTGTCGGAACGCGAAGTCCGTGAAGAGGAGATTGCCCGCCAGCAGATCGTCGACAACGCCGAGATTGCGACCAATGAGCAGATCGAAAAAGCGCGGATCATGCAGGAACGCACTCTGAGCGAGACCCGCATACAGTCGAAAAAGGACACCGAAGAAGCGCAGATCGCTGCAAATGAGGCGGTCGAGAAGGCGCGCATCGCGCAAGAAAAGGCCGTGACTGAGGCCCGGATCGCACGCGAGCAGGCCACCCAATCGAAAGAGATCGAACGCCAGCGCTTGGTTGATGAGGCAGGCATCGCCGCCCAAGAGGTGATAGAAAAGGCGCGCATCTCGCAGCAAAAAGAGGTGACCGAAGCCCGGATCGAGCTGGAAAGAACCACCCGCGAACAAGAGATCGCTCGCAACCTCGCGGTGGAAGAGGCCGAGATCAGCGCACGCGAGGCGGCAGAGAAGCTGCGGATCGCCCAGGAAAAGATCGTCAATGCCGAACGCATCGCCTCGGATCAGGCAACACGGGCGTTAGAGATTGAGCGCGCCAAAAAGCTTGAGGCGGCCGAGATCGCAAGCACTCAGGCCACAGAGGCCGCCAAGATCGCGCGCCAGAAAGTCCTGAAGGCCGAGGAAATCGCGGCAGAGCAGGAGACCCGCGCGCTCGATATCGAAAAGCAGCGCATCCTCGATGAGGCACAGATCGCCGCCGCTGAAGTCACCGCAACCACGCGGATTGAGCAAGAGCAGCGTGTCAGAGGTCTGGAGATCGCCCGAAACGAGGCGATCGATGCTGCCGAGATCGCCTCCAAAGAGGCGACCGAGAAAGCCCGCATCGCGCAAGAGCGGCAGTTGACGCTTGAACGGCTAGAGATGCAGCAGGAAACGCAAACTCGTGACGTGGATCGCGCGCAAGCGCTTGAAGCGGCGCAGATCGCTGCCGATGAGGCCTCTGAAGCCCGGCGGATCGCTAAGCAAAAGGTCAATGCCGCGGAACGCATCGCCTTTGAAAAGGACACTCGCGAGCTTGAGATTATGCGCAACAAGGCCATCGACGAGGCTGAGGTGGCAGCGCGCGAAGAGGTCGAGGCCCAACGCATCGCGCAAGAGGCCAATCTGGCCCTGCGCCGGATCGAAAGCGAAGAGACTACCAAGGAACGCGATGTTGCTAAGGCGGTTGCCATTGAGCGCGCTGAGATCCTGAAAGCCGAAGCGCTGGAAGCCGCCGAAATTGCCAAGCAAAAATCGGTCACTGCTGAGCGGATCGCTTTTGAACAGGACCAGCGCGAACGCGAGCTGGCCAAGATGAAAGCGGTTGAGGCCGGTGAGGTCACCACGCGGCGCGAGCTGGATGCCGCAAAGATCGAACTTGAAGAGGCCACCAGCACTGAGAAGATCGCCCGTGACGAGCGGATCCGATCCCTTGAGATTGCCCGCAATCAGGCGATCGACGCGGCCCAGGTCGCCGCAGACCAGGCGATCGAGGCCGCCAAGGTTGCCAAATCGAAGACCATCGATGCCGAGCGTATTTTGGCAGATCAAGAAATCGACGCCCATAAACTGGAGCGCAAGAAACATATCGAGCAGCTAGAAATCGCGCGTGTCCAAGCGCTGCGCGAGGCCGAGATCGCCAGCCAAGAGGATGTGGAGCGGGCCCGCATCGCCTCTGAACGTGGGTTGGATGACGCCCGGATCGATCATCAGACCGAACGTCGTAAGCTCGAGATCGGGCGCGAAAAAGCGGTCGAAGAAGCCAGTATGGACAAGGCCATCGCGCTCTACCAGAAATCGCTTGAGGAAAGCGCTGCAGCAGCGGCAGCCGATATCGAGCGCGCGCGCGCTGTCGAGGCAGCCGAGAAGGTCAAAACAACAGCCGAAACTGAAGCCGCCAGCCGCAAACGCGCAGTGGATGTGGAATTGGCGCAGAAGCAGGCCGAGGAAAAACGCATTGCCGCCGAGGCTGAAAAGATCCGCTCGGCCGTTGAAGCAGAGGCGCAAAAGCTCATCAACGAGGCCGAGAATGTGCTCACCGATGCGGCGCGGCACTCGCTCTTTAAGCGCAAGATGCTGGAACATATCGAGGGCATTATTGGTGCCTCGGTCAAACCTCTGGAGAACATCAACGACATTAAGATCATGCAGCTTGGAGGTGCTGGCGCCAACGGGTTGAGCGTTGGGGGCGATGGCGACGGTGCTCATGCGGCGGGCAATGGCGGTGGCGGAGTGTCGCCCACGGACGAGGTGATCAACTCTGCGCTGCGCTACCGGGTGCAGGCGCCCATGGTCGACAGCCTGCTGAGTGACATCGGCATCGATGGCGCAAATATCGCCAAGTCGGGCGGACTGATCCGCGAAGCGTCCGACCTCAACAGGATTGAGTACGAACAGCGACGCAACCAAGAGGCCAAACAAAAATCCGCAGCGGCCAAGAGCGAGAAGCCCAACACGCCCACCGAGGACAAACCCCCGGCGCAGAAATCCACGCGCAGCCGGTCCCGCAACAGCGGTGGCGGTAAGGAGACCAAGTAATGGCCCGTATCTTCACCTCGTCGGTTATAGGGTCAAGCGCGGAGCAGGTCTGGAAACGCATTCGCGATTTCAACGGCCTGCCCGGCTGGCACCCGCGCATACGCGACAGCCGGATTGAGGAAGGCTTGCCCTCTGACAAGATCGGCTGTGTGCGCAGCATTCATCTGCAGAACGGGGACGCGATCCGCGAACAGCTTTTGGGACTGAGCGATTACGATTGCTTCTATACCTACGCCATCCTCGAAAGCCCCATGGCTGTCAGCGACTACGTGGCCACATTGCGGGTGACACCGGTGACCGATGGGGAACGCTCTTTTGTGGAATGGTCCGCCGAATTCGAATGCCCGCCTGCCGAGGAAAACGCGCTGACCCGCACGATCGGGACAGATGTTTTTCAGGGCGGGTTCGATGCGCTGAAACGGCATTTCGGAGAGTAGAGGCCGAAGCCGGATTTCAGACAAACCTGGGAGGAAAAGAATGAAACAACTGATACTTGCGAGTGGGATTGCCGCCGTCGCGACGTTGGCACATGCCCAAGACGCTGAACGGAAATTGCCACCGCTGGTCACCCAACCGAATGCGGAACTGGTGACCTTTGAACATATCGAGGCGCTGAATGCCTGCGATTGGGATCGTCTGATGGCGCAGTATCCCGAAGAGGTGCTGATTATTTTGCCCAATGGCGTCTGGGTCGAAGGCCGCAGCAATATCGGGGATGTGTTCGCAGGGTTCTGCACACCGCGCGCCGATGGCGGATTTCAGGGCGCGACTTTCATTGCCGAAAAGGTCAAAACTGTGGGCGACACGGTGAATGTGTCCTGGCGGGTTGAGGCGGACTGGCTGGCCGAGCCGTATAAGGGGGCCGATGCCTATGTGACCCATGATGGGCTGATGTATGTCCAGGTGACGACCTTCGATCCTGCAGACATGAAGTTCAAGTAAAAGCACCGCGTCATGGTCAAGGTTCTCAAAAGCACAATCATGGAAGCACCCTGCGACGCAGTGTGGTCCATTTTGCGCGAGTTCAATGGCCATGACCGTTGGCATCCAGTTGTGGAGACCTCTCACATCGAACGCGGCGAAGACGACGACCGCATCGGCTGTATCCGCAAGTTCAAACTCGAAGACGGTTCTGAATTGCGGGAGAAGCTGCTGACCCTTTCAGACGCAGAGCAGACCTATAGCTACTGCCTGCTCGATACGCCCATCCCGCTGTTCAACTATGTCGCCCATGTTCGTCTGATCCCGGTGACCGATGGCGATCGCACCTTCTGGGAATGGGAAAGCCAGTTCACCACCCCACCCGGTCGTGAGGCGGAACTCGCAGAGCTTGTCGGAGACGGCATCTACATGGCCGGATTTAGGGCTTTGAAACAACACATTGCCGGAGAAACTCCATGATCTCTGTTCTCGCCTGCCAAACCGCGGCAGAGGCCGATGCGCAGCTAACCGAACGCAGCCGAATTCTTGGCGGTGGGACGTTGCTGATGCGCGATGTGAATTACGGCGACCAAAGCTTTGATCGGATCCTGCGCGTCACCGATCCAGCGCTCCGCCAGATCGATCTACAAGGCAGCCGGATCAGTATCGGCGCCGGAGTGAGGATGGCGCAGATCCTCGCGTTATCAGAACTGGACTTTCTGCACCCGGTTGCCAGCAAAATCGGCGGTCCGGCGATCCGGGCCATGGCAACTGTGGGCGGCAATCTGTTTGCCGAGCACCCTTATGGCGATTTTGCGACCGCGCTCCTGGCGCTGGACGCGCAAGTGACCTGGGCCGATGGACGCAGCGAAGCGCTTGAGGCGTTGCTGACCCAGCGCCGCCGGGGGGGGATGGTGGCCGCGGTAAGCATTACCAAACCCGCACCAGGAGAATTTCGCTACCTCAAAGTCACCCGCACCAAACCTAAAGGCGTGTCGGTCATGTGCATCGCGGCTCTTTTGCGGCGCGAAGGCGGGCGCCTTGGCGATGTCCGGGTGGCCTATGGTGCAATGGGGCCCACGCCTCTCCGTGCCAAGGCGGTTGAGGCAGCGCTTAAGGGCGCAACATTGGACGCATCGGGGATCGCGCCAGCGCTCGCACGCGCCAGCGATGGCATCACCCCGCCCGAAGATGCATTGGCCTCGTCTTGGTACCGAAAAGAGGTTCTGCCCGTGCACTTATCGAGGCTTTTGCTGTCCGGAGGCACCTACTGATGGCCAAAACGCCAGTGACCTTCACGCTCAACGGGGCCAGCAAATCGGTCTTTGTCGAACAGGGCGGCAATCTGCTGGATGAATTGCGACGGAATGTCGGCGATCTCAGCCCCAAATACGGTTGCGGTCAAGGCACCTGTGGCGCCTGCACAGTGATCGTCGATGGACAACCGCAGCTGTCTTGCCTCACGCTGTCGGAGACCATCGATGGCTGCGACGTTCAAACCACAAGCGGGCTTGCCAATGGACCTGATCTGCATCCGTTGCAGCAGGCTTTCATGGAGGGTTTCGCAGCCCAATGCGGCTATTGTACCGCGGGCATGTTGATGGCGGCGAAAGTGCTGTTGGACCGCAACCCTTCGCCCAGCCGCGAAGAGGTCGCTGAGGCGATCTCGGGCAATCTTTGCCGATGCACCGGATATGAGCCGATCATCGACGCGATCCTCAGCGCCGCCTCGGGCAATCTGCGGAGGAGTTCGTGATGTCGAGCGTTGAGTTTCGCAAAGACCTGTTCGCCGATGAACGTGACGATACGCTGAAAGAGATCGGCAAGCCCACGATCCGGCAGGACATTCTAGGCCATGTCACCGGGCGCACGCCCTTCTATGACGACCATGCCTTTGAGGGCCTTCTGCACATGCGCTGCGTGCGCTCGCCACACCATCACGCAAATATTAGGCGGGTTGATGCCTCCGCGGCTGAGCGAATGGAGGGCGTGGTTCGTGTGGTGATGCCGTCAGACGTGCCGGTCAATCTCAACACGCTGCTGCACTTGATCGGGTTCGGCAAAGATGACGAGCCGCTCTTGGCGGACAAAAAAGCCACTTATATCGGCGAGCCGGTCTGTGCGGTGATTGCCACCAGCGAACGGATCGCGCGCGAAGCCTGCGATGCCTTGAAAGTGGACTGGGAGGTTCTTCCGCATGTGCTTGATGTCGAAGAGGCTCTGAAACCGGACGCCCCAAGCGTCAATCCGGCTTATCCAAACAACACGTTCGACTATGGTCGCTTCGACCATCAAAAACTACGCTTCGGCGATGTCCAAGAAGGGTTTGTCCAGTCGGACGTGATTGTCGAGCACATGTATCAGATGTCGCCCATCGAACAGGCTCCGATGGAAACCTGTGGCGCCATCGCCGCGCCCGAAACCAACGACCGGATCGTCTGCTACACCGCGACCCAGGCGATGTTCTTCTCGCTGGGCAACACTGCCAAAGTGATGAATATGCCCTCCTCGCGGCTGCACTTTGTCGGAGGCACCGTGGGCGGCGGCTTTGGCGGCAAGGTCGACAGCATCGTTGATATGATGGCGGTGCTTGGCGCGAAGCTCACTGGACGCGCGGTGAAGTTCCAGTGGGACCGCGCCGAGGAAATGCAAGTTGGCGCACCTCGCGGCGCTGAACGCTGGTACATCAAAGATGGCCTGTCCAAAGATGGTCGCATTCTGGCGCGTCAATTCACGGGGTTTTTTGACGGTGGCGCCTATACCCGGCTGAGTTCCTATGCCGTGCAAAAATGCGTGGGTCATCTGCCAGGGCCCTACACGATCCCCAATGTCGCTGCGAATGTCTATTTGGTCTACACCAACCGGACCCCCGCGACCGCGATGCGCGGGTTCGGTGTAACGGGCGTCGATTTCGCCCTGGAATGCCATATGGACAAAGATGCCGAAGCCGTGGGCATGGATCCCATCGAGTTCCGCATTCTCAACGCCTATCGCGACGGCGATATGAAGGCCCATCGCCGCGAAGCCAAAAACACCGCGCTTGTGGAGTGTTGCCAAGTCGCGGCGCAAAAGGCGGGCTGGTCGCTTTCTCCGGCGATGATGGGCGAGAGTAGCAAGCTTGGCAGCACTCCTGAGCGTGCCGCCATCCCCGAAACCGCGATTGACCAAGAAGGCCTGATCGGCGCGCGGCGTCAGGGAGAGATACCAACCGCCCCTGCAGTCCGAAGCACCGGTACTCGGCCCGCGGGACAAAGGACCGATGCGCGCGTGGCCGTCGCACCACAAGTCGCTGATATGCAGATCGATCCCGATCGGGTCGGACACCAGACAAAAGTCGCCCCCACCGCACCTATGTCCGCACCATCAACCACACCTGCCCCAATGGCAGCAGTTGCAAGTGCCCCTTCGATCCCAGCAACCCCGAGCCCGCAACCCGCGTTTGCGCCCGCGACTTCTTCGCCGCCACCGGTGACTCCTGCCGCAACTGAGAGCGCGCGTGAGACGCCGTTCCAACGTGGTGTGAACCGGCCTGGGCTCTCCCCGTTCCTGTCTGGTCGCAGGAGGCGCTGAGATGGCTTGGCACAAAGGCCGCGGCTTTGCTTGCATCAACTATCCCATCGGGATGAATTTGGGCGGCGACCCCAGTCAAGCTCTGGTGCATTCTACACCGGATGGCAAATTCATGGTGTCGCTCAGTTCCATTGATCTTGGCCAGGGCATGAAATCGGTCACACGGCAGATCGCGGCAGAAGCGCTCGGTGTGCCGGTGGCCGATGTCTATGTGGACACTGCCGACAGTGATACCGGCCCCCATTGCATGGGCAGCTTTGCCTCGCGCGGCACGCACCGGGTCGGCAACGCGGTGATCCGCGCTGCGGCAGAGGCCCGAAAACAGATGATGGATGTCGCCGCCGAAGAGCTCGAGGTGAACGCCAATGACCTCGACACCGATGGGCAAGGCAGCATCCATGTCAAAGGCGCACCGAGCCGCAAGATCTCCGTTGCGGAAACCGCGATTGCCGCGCAATTCAAACATGGCAAGACGCTCTCAGGACGCGGGATCTTTCTGATCCCTCCCTCGGATGTGGATGACGAAACCGGAGAGATGACGCCGGTCACAACCTATACCCATGCCGCGCTGATCGTTGAGCTCTCGGTCGATGATGAAACCGGCGAGGTTGAGGTGCACGAGATCAACTCGGCCTATGAGGTTGGCCGGGCACTCAATCCAAAATTGGTCGAACAACAGCTCGTTGGTGGTGCGTGGATGGGCGTGAGCCATGCGCTCTATGAGACGACAGAGCCTTACTATCCTGATCGGCGCCATGGACCGGTCGACTTCAACACCTATCTGATGCCGGGCGCCGCCGAAGTTGTGCCACACAACATCGCAGTGCTCGAACGTCCCGCCGAAGACGCGCCGTTCGGCGGTAAAGGCCCAGGCGAGATGTGCGCCAATCCTGTCCTGCCAGCGATTGCCAACGGGATCTACCAAGCGGTGGGCGTGCGGATCGATACGCTGCCCATCACGCCGGAAAAAGTGCTGCGCGGGCTGCAAGCCCAGGGCGGGGCTCAACCCAAACGGCGCTAGCGGTGGCGGTTCGTTCGCATATCGCTGGGATCGACTCCCCAGGCGCGCTGCAACAAGCCCTGCGCGCGGCGCAATATCTGGCCGAACCGCAGCTTGCCATTGCTGCCTATCTGGCTTTGGCGCTTGGAAAACCCATTCTGTTGGAAGGCCAGCCAGGGGTCGGCAAAACCGAAGGGGCCCGCGCGCTTGGCGCAGTGCTCGGGCGTCGCGTGATCCGTCTGCAATGCTATGAAGGCATCGATGCGGCCGCGGCCCTATACGAGTGGAACTATCCGCGCCAGCTTTTGGCTATCCGCCAGGCTGAGAGCGCTGCCTTCAATGTCTACGGGCCCGATTTTCTGCTGATGCGCCCGCTCTTGCAAGCGCTACGCGATCCCACAAACACGCTGCTCCTAATCGACGAAATTGACCGTGCCGACCATGAGTTTGAGGCCTTCCTGCTCGAATTCCTCTCTGATTTTTCGATCTCAATCCCCGAGATTGGCACCGAACGCGCGGTCGAGCCGCCGATCGTGGTCCTGACCTCCAACAGGACGCGTGAACTGCATGAGGCTTTGCGGCGACGCTGTGTCTATCATTGGATTGACTATCCCCAGCCCGATATTGAAGCGCAGATCGTGATGGTGCGCGCGTCTTCTGTAGCCGAAGCGACCGCCAGCGCTGTGGTGCGCGCGGTGGGGCAATTGCGGGCCGAGCCTTTGGTGAAACCGCCCGGTGTCGCAGAAACTGTCGAATGGGCCGAAGCCGCCACGCTTTTGCATCACCAAGGCGCCACCTGGCCGAATGCCTTTCTTCAAGCCATCGGGGTGGCACTGAAAGACCATGATGATCTGCAATACATTCAGCCGCGTCTGGCGGCGCTGGTGCCCGGGGACGCGCTGTGACCGCCCCAAAGGAGATTGGCCCGCTCTTGGCGTTCGCCACTGCGCTACGCCGGGCAGCTTTCCCGGTCGCCCCAGATCAGACCATCGGATTTCTGCAAGCGGTTGAACTGCTCGGGCCCCGAGGGATTGAGGATATCCGTCAGGCAGGACTGGCGCTTTTCGCGATCCCGCCCCAGCGCGTGGCAGAATACGATGCCGTTTTCCGCGCCGTCTTTTTCGGTCAAACCATCGCGGCGCCCGCAGGAACGACCGAAGACGACACCGATGTTATGGAAGTGACCGGTGCCGAAGATCAGGCTGAGATTGCCGATGATACGCGCGAAAGCGGCCCAGAAGCCTCTCGGAGCGACGCTGAAGGAACGCGGCTGATTGGGGTCTCCGAGGACGCTGCCTTGGCCCGATTCTCGGCAGAAGCACGCACGCGACTTCCGCGACGCAAAGTGATCCGTCGTGAAAAAGCGCGCAGCGGCGATAGGCTTGATTTGCGCAGGTCCATGCGGAGCGCGGCGCGTTTCGATGGAGATGTCACCTCTTTGACCTACCGTCGCCGTAAATCGCGTCAACGCAGGATCGTTTTTCTGATCGATGTGTCGGGCTCGATGCAGGACCATAGCGCGCCGGCCCTGCGCATGGCCCATAAACTGGTGCAATCGGTCGATCACGCAGAGGCCTTTAGCATCGGTACGCGGTTGACCCGTCTAACGCCCGCCCTGAAACTGAAAGCCGAAGGCGCCGCGCTTGCCCGTGCCTCTACCGCAATCACCGATTTTGACCGCGGCACGCGCTTGGGCGATGCACTTTGGGCCTATCTCGGCGTGCCGCGCTATGCGAGCCTCGCCCGCGGTGCTTGGGTCGTGGTTTTCTCAGACGGATTGGAGCGCGACAGGCCCGAGCGTCTAGAGGCCGCAACCGACCGCCTGGCAAGAATGGCCTGGCGCGTCACTTGGCTTACACCGCTTGGTGCGCCGGGACGCTTCAATCCAGAAACCGAAGGTCTGAAAGCCATCGCTCCGCATCTCGATGCGCTCGAAGGCGCGCCGGATCTTGCAGCACTCACTGCGCATTTACTCACCTACCGGCCAGGCCCGACAGTGCCCACCGGTCCATCCCAATTCTAACACATAAGGCAGAACGGCCACGCGGCCGACCAGACAGGAGGAACCCAAATGGCCCTGCAAATTCACGTCCTCGACTATGGGGACATCGAACTGGAAACGAGCTTTCTGGTTCTCGGCCACGAATGCGGTCGTGTCAGGCGCGTGCCGGTCTACGGCTTTTTGATCACTGGCGGACAGTATCCGGTGCTGGTCGATACCGGCTATCGCGACAATGCGATCATGGAGTCGCTGGGAATGCGCGGGCTGCAATTCCATGACAACATGATCGAAAACCAGCTTGCGAAGCATGGGCTCAAACTCGGCGACATCCGCTATATTCTGCACACACATTTGCACATCGATCACGCAGGCAAAGACGATCTTTTCCCGATGAACACAACCGTGGTGCTGAACCGCCGCGAGATGGAGTTCTCGGTCTCGGGCATCATGTACCCGCAATATCCCAAGCCCGACATCAAGCATCTGATCGACCGGATCTATGAGCCAGAGGCGATGCGTTTTCTTGACCTCGACATCACCCGCGCCGAGGAAATCATCCCAGGCGTCTGGTGCGAATATGCCGGTGCCCATACTGAGGGATCAATGAATGTCGTGGTCGAAACCGCAGAGGGTCTGGCCTGCATGTGCGGCGATGTGATCTATGATTTCAACGACCAGATCGTGAACCATGTCTACACCAATAACTGGATGGAGCCTCGGGTCACCGGCAACCATGCCGGCTCGAAACGCGAGGAAAAAGGCGCGATTAAGAAGCTGCTGAACAACTACACATTCTTGCTGCCTGTCCATGACCGCCCGGCCAAGATCGAGAACCAAAATGTTGTGGGGCGCTTAGGTATGACCGTGCCCGGTCCGATGACCGAGACCCTGCCCGACCGGCAATGGTTTCCGGTTTAAGTGCCTGCTTCAAATTCATAAAATACCAAAGGCCGCCTCCATTGGGCGGCCTTTGGTATAAGTAAACTACTTCCTTGGAAACTCGAGCTTACTTTGAACTGATCACGCTGATCAGCGCGTCGAGCTTGGCATTGATGGCGTGAAGCGAGGGCTCTCCGACACCGACCGGCACGGGCGCTTGCACCGGCGCTGCGGCCATGGCGGCAACCGCTGTGAGGCTGCTTTGAATACCGGCGAGCTCGGCACCGAACCCAAGGAGACTGGCACTGATGCTTTGTAGGTCGGCCTCAATCGCTTCTGCCTCCGCTTGGGCATCTTCGTCCATATCTCGCAAGTCAGCGATCCGCAGGTTCATCCGTGAAACAGCCTTATCGAGCGTCTCGATCCGTGGCTCTAGCTGTGACAGCCGATCCGGAAGTCCCTCCAGCGCCGCGAACTCTTCCTTTAGGCTGCCTACGCGGCGCGATTGATTGACAACGCCCTTCTCGGCGTTTTCCAAGCGCAAAGCGAGATTGGCAAGTGTTGCATCAAGCTCGGCCATGGGCGCCGCACCAGCCCCCATAGTCTCGAGCGCATCCAACGCCCTTGTCACGCGTTTGGATTGATTGACCACACCTTTTTCCGCGATCTCCAAGCGCAAGCCCAGCGTGTCGACGGTGCCATCAAGACCTGCCATCTCCTCTAGGCCATCCAACGCCCTTGTCACACGCCTGGATTGGTTGACCACGCCTTTCTCAGCGACCTCAAGGCGCAGAGATAGATTGTCCAGCGTTCCATCCAGCCCTTCCATCCCCTCAAGCGCGTCCAGGGCCCTGGTCACGCGCCGGGCTTGATTGACAACCGCCTTCTCAACAATTTCAAACCGGGCCACAACGTTCCCAAAGGACTCCAGCGGCTCGAGAGCGTTCAAAGCACGGGTGACACGCCTGGACTGATTGACCACGCCCTTCTCCACAATTTCCAACCGAGCCATCATCACACCGAGATCCGGACCTGAACCGGCCGCCTCGGCTTGCGTGGCGAGTTGCTGTTCAAGCTCTGTGACCCGCGCGGTCAAAGCCGAAATTTCGTTCGATGTCGCACTGGCCACATTTGCGGTAGATTGGGCGGATTGGCGCATCACCGGCGCAAGGGCGATTGCGGTTGATGCGGCGACTGCCGCCAAGCTCAAGATGATCGGCACCCGGTGAGCCTTTAGGAAGTCGAGCATGCATTTATCCTCCGCGTCGCGACACAGCCACTATAGGCCTTTGTGCCGCGAAACCGGCGTCTTGGCGTGTCCGGAAGTCTCATAAACAGACTAACGGGTACGCTGAAAGACTGTCCTGCATGCCAAAACCCAGCTCCCTCCGATCTGCCAAAAGGAAAGAAGACGCTGCGGTATATGGCGGTGCTGCATGCAATTGCCCATCGCAGGCCTGCCCGTCACCTTTTCCCCAGAGGCTCGGGCTTCAAATCGTTCAGGCTCGGCAGGGAGGGCGCTATAGCCATGTGGATCCTTCGGGATGCGTTGTTTATTGGCGTTTTACAGGCCTCGCCGCTGATCTTAGCGGCGATGGGCTTCACGTTGATCTATTACCTCAACGGGTTCATCAACTTCGCTTATGCCGAGGGCATAACCTATGGCGCCTACTTCGCGGCTCTCTTCAATATCTCCTTTGGTCTGAACTACTACTTTTCCATTGTTCCGGCGGCGCTGCTGACTGGAGCGGTCAGTGTGGGCACGTATCTTTTCGTCTTTCGACCGGCGATCCAGCGGGGCATGAAACCGACGGAGTTGATCATCCTCTCTGTCGGGGTGTCCTTTATCCTGCGCTACGGTCTGATCCTGATGGTGGGGGCGGAGAACGTCTATCTGCGCGAGCCGCCCATCGATTTCTTCAATGTTTTGGGCGTCGGCGCCACCACGATCCAAGTGATCGCGCTGATCTTGGTCTTTGCCTTTGCCTTCAATCTATACTGGCTGGTCTATCATACCGGGTTCGGCGAAAAGGTCCGTGGACTGGCCGACAACGAAGAATTGGCCGAAGTTTGCGGGATCAATCCTCACCGGGTCTCGGTTGGCGTGTGGTTCTTGGGGGGCTGTGCCGCGGGCCTTGCGGGCGTGTTCCAAGGGGTCTTTGCGCAAGTTCATCCTCTGATGGGCTGGAACCTCGTTCTCATCACAGTAATGGCATCCATCATCGGCGGGGTCGGCAGCGTCCGCGGCGCGCTGATTGCCAGTGTCGCAGCAGGGATCGTGACGGCCCTGATTACCCTGGTGACGAAGCCACTTTATGCCGAAGCTTTCCTACTTCTTGCCTTTATTCTGATCCTCTATCGCCGCGACATGAAGGCGGCCTAAGATGGACTATCTGATTTTCTCCCTCTCGGTCTTGCTCGTCTATGTCGGGCTGGCGCAGATGCTGCACATCCAGTTCGGGCTTCTTGGCATACCGAACTTCGGCGTCGTAGGCTTCTGGGGCTTGGGCATGTACGCGATGGCCGTCTTCCAAGTGCAGCTAGACCTTTCCTTTATCGATGGCCTGGCCCTGACCATGGTTCTGATGATCGGGGTCTCGGCGCTCTTTGCGAAGGCAATCTCGCGGATGGAAGGGCAAGCCATCCTTTGCGCCACGATTGCATTTGGCGCGATCGTGGCATTGCTTGTTGTGACCGAGAAATGGATCACGATGGGTGTCGTCGGGCTGGGGACGGTACGCTACCCGGTGCGCCTGGGCGACAGTGGAGAGCTGCTTTACTTTGCCTTTCTCCTCAGCCTTGTGGTTCTGACCCAAGTGTTCATTGCGCGGCTGCACCAAGCGCCGGCTGGTCGGCTGCTTACCGCGATCCGAGACAATGAAGAACTTGCCGCGAGCCTTGGCAAGGACACAAGCCGGGTGAAATTCATCTGGTTCACAATCACAGCCACCTTGATGGGCCTTCTCGGCGCGCTGTCAGCGCCACTCAACCAGTTTTTGACCCCGAACATGCTTGTCGCGAGCGTCACCTTCGCTGTTTGGATCGCGCTCGTGCTGGGCGGCAAAGAAAGCTCGCTTGGTGCGATTTTAGGCGTTTTCCTAACCTTCGGACTATTCGATATTCTGATCGAGACCTATCTTCCGGTTTCGCCTGAGCTTGCGGTTGTGGTGCCGAATGCGAAGCTCTTCATCTATGGGCTCGTTCTGGTGGGCGTCCTGCTCTACATGCCTTCTGGTGTGATGCGTAAGAACAGCCCGCTTGAAGGCCAAGCCCTGCGTGCCTTGCGCGATAGCGGCCAGCGGATGAGCGCTCCTGCGCGCGGCATTGCGTCGAACCTGCCCGGTCTGGATGATTTGCGCGCCGGTTTGCATCGCTTCGTGACCGGCACGCCGAGCGGTCGTCCTGACACCAAGACATCCAAACCAAGCGATGACGATGACGACGCGGCCTCTAAGCCCAACGCAGCACCGCGCGAGGAGACCTCATGAGGCTCCATGTCAGCGATCTGTCCAAGGCCTATCACGCCCACACCGTGCTCTCGGTCAATGAGGCAGAATTTGGCACCCATGGGATTGAAGGACTTATCGGGCCTAACGGCGCCGGGAAATCCACCTTGGTGGGGCTTCTCACGCGCCGGATCGCGCCAAGCTCTGGCAGTGTCGATTTCGAGCTCGACGATCAGCGCCATGATCTGATGCCTATGCGCTCATACGAGGTCGCGCGGCTGGGTCTTGTGAAGACAAACCAACGGATTCAGGGCTTCGATGGGCTGACCATTCGCGACAGTCTGAGAATGACCGCGGCCTCTGAAGCGGATGAGACCCCTTGGGCGGCTTGGATTGCGCCCCTTGCGCGCGACGAAGCGGTGGAGAGTGAAATTGAGGCGTTGCTGTCCCGGTTTCCGTTTTCAGACCCCGACGGTTATGCGCGATCTGGTGGCGAGAAAAAGCTCCTCGATATCCTGCGATGCCTGATGCTGAAACCGCGCATGCTTTTGATGGATGAACCCGCCGCGGGCCTGCCCGACGAGATCACCCAGGAAGTCATGTCGCTGATCCGTCAAAAGGTCGATGCTGATGAAATGGTCGTTGTGATTATTGAGCACGACCTAGAGTTGATCTGGAAGCACTGCGGCTATGTCCATTTCCTCTCCGAGGGAGAGCTTTTGTTCCAGGGCAGTCCCGAAGAGGTCAAGGCGAACCGCGTCGTGGCCGAAAAGTACATGGGTGTGTAGCGTGCTGAAGGTGGATGGACTGGCAACGGCCTATGGCGAAATCCCGGTGCTGTCGGAGATCAGTTTCGAGACCGAGAACGAGATCTTTGCGGTACTGGGCGCCAATGGTGCTGGCAAAACCACATTGCTGAAAGCGCTTGCCAAACTTTTGCCCGCAACCCAAGGCCATATCGCCTGGCAGGGCGAGGACGTGACAAGCTTACCCGCCTACGATTTGGCGCCACGCGGCGTGGCGTATGTGCCGCAAGAAGGCAATGTTTTCCCGCGCCTGTCAGTGGCGGAAAACCTCTCGCTCGGTGCGTTGATGGGCCATCGCAGCAAAGAGGAAAAGCTCGCGGAAGTATTTGAGCTTTTCCCACGTCTGGCGGAGCGACAAGCGCAAGCTGCGGGCAGTCTTTCGGGCGGGGAAGGCCAGATGCTGGCGGTGGGCCGGGCCTTGATGCAGGACCCAACGCTGATTTTGCTCGATGAGCCCTCTGCCGGGCTGTCGCCGCTTTTCGTTGATATTCTGTTTGAGAAGATCGTGGAGGCCCGCGAAGCGAAGGGGCTCTCTATCGTTTTGGCAGAGCAGAATGCCGTCAAAACACTCGAAATTGCCAATCGGGTTCTCGTCCTGAGCCTGGGCAAAATTCATTCGGTGCGAGAGGCGTCCTCTCTCACCGTGAAAGAGCTGATGCAGGCCTATCATATCTGACATCAGCGCCGACAAGCGCACAAAGCGCAGGGAGGGAATGGAAATGCATAAGACAGTCCTAGCAACAGCGAGCGCTCTGGCGCTTATGGGCATGCCAGCCGTGGCCCAAGAGAACATCACTGTTGGCCATCTGACCTACCACACCGGGGAATATGGCGGCTTTGGTGAGTTCTTCGATGCGGTCACAGATTTCGCGTTGGATGTCATCAACGAAGACCCGCCGCTCGGTCGTACGCTGGTGCCGATCCACCAGGATATTGGCACCATCGGCGAAGCCCGCGCGGCACGCAAATTGGTAGACAGCGAGAATGTCGATATTCTGCTGAACTCCGCGCATAACTATATGTCTTATCGCGACTATATTCTCGATGAGATTGAAAGTTCCAAAGGCCCGATCTTGCCATCGGTCCATGGCGGCGCGATTGAGGCACAATATGGTGGAGAGGCCTCTGAGCCGCTGTTCCGGGGCTCGCCTATGGATTCCGCACAAGGGGTTGCGGCGCTGCTCTATGCGCAGAACGCGGATAAAAACAGCGTGGTCTTTGTGGCGACCGAAGCCGCCGGTTCGCAGCTTCAGAAGAATGCCGCGGAAAAAGCCGCTGAGAAGCTTGGGATGGAGGTGCTTGCTTCAATCGACATACAGCCCAATCAACCGAATTACCGCAGCGTTGTCAGCCGGATCGGGAACATGAACCCTGACGCGGTGATTGTCTTCTCTGCACCATCGGATGGCGGTGCCTTCGTCAAGAACGCAGCAGAAGCAGGCAATTCCTGGTTCATCGTCGGCACCAGCGAATGGCAAGAGCCCGGCTTTATCAAAACGCTGACAGCGGATGCCGCGGCGAAACACCAAGAGGTTGTGCTGGCTGCCTTCTCGAACGCTGGGGGTGACGCTTGGGAGTTTTACGAGCCGAAGGCCAGTGCTTCCTCCCATGCGCCGAAGATCGGCGATGTCGGGAATTCTTATGCGATCCAGTACTATGATCTTCTGATCGCTTCGGCGCTGGCGATCCAGAAAGCAGGCAGTTTGGATGCCGATGCTTGGACCGCCGCGATGTATGAGGTCACCGGCGGCGACGGTAAAGTCGTGCATACCTACGAAGACGGCATGGCTGCACTCCGCGCTGGCGAAGAGATCAACTATGACGGCGTGACCGGATCGATGGAGTACACGAGCACAGGTGTACCTGCCGGAATTTTCGGCATCTTCCAGTGGGAAGGCGAAGACGCGCTGACGCAGGTGAGTTCGGTCGACGGCGACGACGTTCTGTCTCTCGATCAATAAAAAAACAGCGCTCGCCCATCGGGGCGGGCGCCCGTCAGTCAAACGGGGCAGCTATGCAGATCAGTGTCGAAAACAGCGCGCTTTACGGCTGGTTCGAACGCCCAGCGGCGTTGATCGCTCTGACGGCACGGATGCTGATCGGATTCGGTCTGGGCATCGCGCTGATCTTGCAAGTCTACATGTATCTATTGACCGATTTTCGTTGTGAGGCCGAGGGCACCTCACTTGGCAATTCGATCCGATGCATGCCCGCCTTCGATATGGTGGCCATCGCGCTTGCGTTGGTGGCAGGGATCGGCTTTGCAGCGGCACTATTTGCGAAACAGGCGCGCGGAGACCTGATCGATACCGTTTTTATGGCACTTTGCGCAGCGATCTTGCGGTTTCTCTCTGGCCTCGAAATCGCAACCGCGGGCTGGCAAACCGCCCTCATGGTGCTGGCCCTTTTTGTTGCTCTGATCGCGCTGAATGTGTTCCGTAACTCGCGACTGCCTGCGCTCTCGGGCGGTGACGTGCAAAAACCACCAACCTGAGCCGCCGTTCTTTTGGGCCGGAGATGTACTGGCCACGGTGCTGCTGTCCCCGAGCCCGCGTTCTTCACGGCGATGGCCAGGCACACTGCCCCTGATACGTCCCTCTGAGTTCTAACGGCCCCAATTTCAGAGGGCCGTCGAGAAACCTCGTTAGCTAGCGCCGTCCTCGTTGCGCCTCCGCGGCCTCCAAGTCCTCTTTTGTGTCGATATCGACGAGCTCCATCGCCTCAGCCGTTACCAACGCGGTTTGGGGCAGTTTGCGCAGTAAAGCGCCCGCGCCGCGATCACCAGTCAGTGCCATCAGGTCTGCGAATTGGGACTGAGGAAAACAGGCTGGCGGCAACACGTGACCTCCATCGTACGCCGCTGCCGCGCAATCCTGGTGAGCCCGGTCGCAAATCGCCTGGATCAAGTTTGTCGTGACGAAGGGCATATCCCCCAGTGTCACCACCACGCGGTCCGCTCCGAGACGCAATACAGCGTCTATCCCCGCCTTCAGACTGTCGGACTGCTGCGGTTCCGCCCCAGTGGGCGCGACATGCTCGTATAAAGGCAAAAGCCGTGCAACTGCCTCAGATTGCGTCACAACGAATTGGTGATTTGCATCGATCCCCTGCAGAGCTTCGGCCGCATGAAGGACTAGGGGCTTTCCAAGGAGATTTGCGGTCAACTTGTCATCAGAACCGAAACGCGTGGATCTGCCTGACGCAAGAAGCACAGCGCAGGTGATCATTCACACCACCGGGGCCTGAAGTTTTTGACACGAAACACATGCGCAGCTTGTCGGATCCATCGGTCGATGTCCATGACCCCCCTCAATCGGCGCTTCATTCACAGACGAAAGACGCGTCTTCCTGTCGACAGCGCTCTGGCCAACCATAGTCATTCCAGTAGTCCACCAATCCGATATCCTCGCTGGTGTTAACAAAGCCTGAGGTGCTGCCAATCTCCGACATCAAGGTCCAAGGCACTGTGAAATAGTCCAAACGGTACCAAGAGATCAGACCGTTATACTGATAGGCCTCCAACACCGCATCAATTCCGCCGAATGCGTAAAGGAACTGATAGGACAGGATTGGGTCGTCTTTGTACCTTTCGAAAATCTCTTCGATCGGCTCGATTTCTGCACTGTCCAAGAGCGAATACGCGCGGTCGTAAAACTGATCAGAACAAGTCTCGCAGCGTGCGATCAGCGCTCGGGCGGGTTCTAGATCACCATCTTGGACCGTTTGATCGAGATAGGCACGAAACGCCAAGTCCCGCACGCCATCCGATTCCAGAAAGATCCTTTCGACCTCTTCGACAGCGGCCTCTGAACCTGTTTCCTGCCAATCGAGCCAAGCGGCCATAAGTGCGTAGTTATCGTTGAACGGGTCCAAGGCTTTTGCACGGTCGAGAAAGTCGGACGCAGCTTCCGGTCGGCCAACCGTCTGTAATAATCCGGCAAAATCTAGCATCGCGCGGTGATTGGCACCGTCCGAGATAAGCGCACCGCGATACTGCCTTTCCGCCTCTTCCCATTGCAGTTCTCGCTGGTAGAGATTTGCAGCTGCGTGACGCACGATGGAATAATTTGGGTTGATGTTGATGGCGCGCAGCGTGGCAGCTTTGGATTTCCGAAAAAACGGTGCGGGCCGAAACACACTATCATCAAAGGACAGAGAGAACTTTGATGCCGCGTTGTAGGCAATCGACAGAGCCGCCCAGGCAGAGGCAAATTCTGGCTCCAAACTCACGGCACGCTCAAGCTCTTCAATCGCCCGTTGTATGCCTTGTCCGCCTTGGGCTAAGTTCGCGATCCCGCTGAGAAAGGCCTCGTACGCTTCGGGCTCTTTGGTGCGCTGCGCCTCAAGCTGCAACGAGTCCACTTCAAGTGGCACGGAAAGCGCCACACCGATCGATTCCGCGAGCTTTTCTTGCACGATAAAGAGTTCGCCCAAACTCTCTCGAAACGTCCCATTCCAAACCAGAAACCCATCATCGGCTCGCACCAAGTGCACTTCGATACGGAAGGTGTTGTTGAGTTCTCGAACGGTTCCCTCGACGAGATACTCCACGTTCAGGCGTTCACCGATATATGTGAGATCGGTGGGGTTGTCTCTGAATTGAAACACCGAGGTGAAACCGGGGATGCGGAACGCGCCGGTCGATGCCAGCACATGAATGGTTTCGATTGTGAGGCCATCGGCAAAACTATTGTCTTGCGTATTGTTGAGGTCCCTAAACGGCAGCACCGCGATGGATGGAATGACGATCTCGCCCAAATTGGTTTGGCTGGCAGAGATGCGATCGCTCTGACGAAAGTCTCGAAGGGCGAAATTCACGCCCGCCGCTATCACGATCACGCACAAAAGTGCGATGGCCGCATACCAATGTGCTCTTCTGGAGCGCACGTTGATTGTTTTACCCTGATGTTCTGGTTGTGCCCCAGTCTGTGGAATGGACGCTAAGGCCGCTCTACCCTCAGGGCCGTCAAATGGGAGGGAGCCTTCCGAGAAGGCCGTTTCTGTGACGTCTGTATGCTCAGGAAGCGCCGTCTCCGGCATCTCACCAATGACAAACTCGACACCGGATTTTGGCCAATCGATCTGGTGGAGTTCGATGTATTCCTTCAAATTGACCGCAGCGTAGTAGAAGGCCATTCGACGGGATTCATCTGAGATACGCTTATGGGTAAAGTTCAGACCCGCAGCGACCCGGGCCAAAATCTGCTGACTTTCCATGAAAGACAGTCTGTTGGCCTCATGCCGTTCGACCCAAGAAGACATCTGTGTTCTTGCAGCGTCTATGAGCTCGGATAGTCCCAAATCATCCGTTTGTAGCCCGCGTTCTTGGTTTTGAGGGCCACGATGAAGATGGGTGATAAGTGCATCCCATTGCCGGGGTGTGCATTTACCGCGTGAGGTAAGCAGCAAAGACAATTCGAAATAGGCATGGTCGTAAAATAAATACTGCTCACTATGGTAGTGTGCGAGATCAATGAGGTGAAAGGATTGCTCGTCGTCCTTTGGCTTTGAGACGAGGATGTTGCGACCGTTCATATCTCCATGGCAGTGGCCAATCACGGCTCGCAGATGGAGCCGGTCTGGCAATTCCACCACGTTTTCAAAAAACGCCAAAGGATTGGGAAACCACCGTCCATCAAAGAAAATAGACGGCGTGTCCTTTGGGATATTGCAGGTCTCCTCGACGAATTTGTAGGCCCGGCTGCCACCGTCGCGCAGGATGCGCCTTTCAAGCCATGTGGCCAACAAATCGCGTGGTGGCACAGCGCCTTCGGTCAACGTGTAGTCTGCGTTCCAGTCCTCTAGAATGCTGTGTGACACCAGTTCTATCGACGCAAGGCGTTGATCAAACCGTCCCTCTTCCCAGGTCGTGGCGTACTCTAGCCCCTTCCCCGCAATCGTAGAGAGCAGTGCCAGAGTGTTTTTGTAGGTCAGCGAAGCAATCACACGCGGCAAATGGGTCTCTGCGAATTCGGGCGCATCTTTGACCGCCGCAGCATGGCGTGCCGATTCAAGTTTTTCCTGATTTCGGGAAGAATCTACTTTCTCAAGTTTGAGTATGGCTTGGCCGGTATAGCCCTCCATCGAGATATCGACCGCATACACCAGAGCACCGGAACGCCCCCCGCCCAGGCTGCGCTGGAGATAGACTTGGCCTTTGACGCCCCATTCGCGCAAAAGCTCGGGCAATATGTCTTCAAAATCAGAGGGCCAGCTTAGCCCCAAAGGCTCTTGGTTCATCATTAATCTGTTGTAGCATTCTGCTTCGGGCCTAGGCACTTTTGCACCTAGTCTGGCGCCAGCTTCCAGTCCAAATTGTACGACGGTTACGTTACAGCAATTGCAGCTTTGTTCGGGCGCAAGGCTTTGAACTGCGGTTTGCGTAAGCTCTTCGTCGCGACCCGCGCCGCTTTGATCTCCCAACTGCGAGAAAGTGGTTGCCGATAGGCTTTTGAAAAAAATAAGGTTCGGGTGTGTACATATCAATGGTGAGGACGCTTGTGTGAACAGGCAGCGGCAACCAATGGCTAGAACGGGCAGCTTGCTCAGATCCGCACCAATTTTGGTGATCCTGCTTCTCGCTGGATGCGAAGAAGAAAGCTCGGACACAGCGGCGAAGGCGCCTCCGCCTCCGAACGTTGTGTTAGCAAAAGCAAATACCGAAACAGTTCCAGTTTTCCTTGAATTGACGGGGCGCACTACAGCCCCCAACACGGTCTCTATTCGCTCGCGCGTGGATGGGCATATCGAGTCGCGTGCCTTCACCGAGGGTGCGGACGTGAAGTCAGGCGACACTTTGTTTATGATCGACCAGCGTCCTTTTAAGACAGCGCTGGCGCAGCTCACCGGTGATCGCGACCGCAGCCAAGCCAGTGTGGCATTCGCTGCACGCGAAATGGACCGAGTTCAAACACTGGTGCAAGACGGCAACGCCCCTCAGGAGAGGCTCGACGAAAAGCAAACCACACTCGCCGAAGCGCGGGGTGACTTGGACAGCAATCAGGGCGCCATGGACGCCGCCCAGGTGAACTTGGACTATACCACCATCAAAGCACCCGTTGATGGCCGCATTGGCCGCGTGCAGCGCGACATTGGAAATGTAGTCACCGCCAATGAGAGCGTATTGGTGGAGTTGGTTCAGATGCACCCGCTTTATGTCTATATCACACCAAGCGAAGCGCAGTTTCTCGACCTTGAAAAGTATCGCGCCGCCAATCCCGATCTAAAAGTATCGATCACCTTGATCGACGGCAGCACACATCCTCATGACGGAGAATTGGACTTCTCTAACCCCGAGGTCGACCCAAGGACCGGCACGATCGCTGTCCGCGCTGTGTTTCCAAATCCCGACAGCACCTTGCGTCCCGGCCAATACGCCAAGGTGAAGGTCACACTGACCGAACAGGCGGATCAGATCACTGTGCCTGCGGAAGCAATCAATCAAGATCAGGCGGGTTTTTACGTTTATCTTGTTGATCAAAACAACAAAGCAGATCTGCGCCGCGTGGATCTGGGTCGCGCATACGAAGGCCGCCGCGTGGTCTCTTCAGGGCTGAAAGAGGGCGACACTGTGGTTGTCAAAGGCCAACAACGGGTCCGCTCCGGAGTGACCGTCGAGGTCAAGACGCCGTCAGACGGGACTGACACGACCAAGGCCGACGGCTAGATGCTGAGCCAATTCTTTATCTCAAGGCCGATCTTTGCATCGGTCATTGCCTTGGTGACAACTCTGGCGGGGTTGATCTCTATCCCGCAACTGCCGGTGGGAGAGTTCCCAGAGGTCGTCCCGCCGACGGTCGCGGTCAGTGCGAGTTACACGGGTGGCAGCGCCGAAGTGGTCGAACAGGCCGTCACCATACCGTTGGAAGAGCAGATCAACGGTGTCCAAGGCATGGTCTATATGTCGTCGACCAGTTCCAATGACGGCACCTCAAACATCGCGATCACTTTCGAAGAGGGCTATGATCTCGATATCGCTGCAGTGGACACGCAAAACCGTGTTGCCACAGCGATGGCGCAACTCCCCGCCGAAGTGATCGCTGCAGGTGTGACCGTCACTAAGGCCGCTTCCGATTTGACCTTGGCAGTCAATCTAATCTCTCCCGATGGGCGGTTCGATGGGCTCTTCATCTCTAACTACGCCGATATCCATATCACCGACCGTTTGAAACGGATCCCCGGTGTGGGCGAAGTGATGGCTTGGGGAGAACGGATCTATGCGATGCGCATCTGGCTGGACCCAGAAAAGCTCGCCAGCCTTGGGCTCACCGCGGCGGATGTGCGCCAAGCGGTACTGGACCAAAACAAACAGGTCGCTGCAGGGGCGCTTGGAGCACCTCCTACGTCCGCTGACCAGAAATTTCAGATCACTCTGACTGCAAAAGGCCGCCTGAAAAGCCCAGAAGAGTTTGAAAACATCATTGTCGCCACTGGCGATCTCGGTGCCGTGGTGCGCCTTAAAGATGTCGCGCGGGTAGAGTTGGGGGCAGAGGATTACTCTTTCACCTCCAAACTTAACACCTCTGACACGGTGGGGTTGGGCATTATGCAATTGCCCGGTGCCAACGCGCTCAATCTATCGGCTGAAGTGCGCGCCATTATGGCCGAACTGTCAAAGGATTTTCCCGAAGGCCTCGAATACGACGTCTTGTACGATACCACCAATTTCGACCGGGCGGCGATCCGCGATGTTTTGTTCACGCTTGGCCAGGCCATATTGCTGGTCGTCTTCGTGATCATCGTGTTTCTCCCGAACTTGCGCGCTGCACTTGTCCCTGTGATCACCATTCCGGTCTGTTTGATCGGGACCTTCGCGATGATGCTGGCGCTTGGGTTTTCCATAAATCTTCTGACCCTTTTCGGCCTCGTCCTCGCTGTCGGGTTGGTGGTCGATGATGCCATCGTGGTGGTCGAAAACGTCTCGCGTCACATCGAGAATGGCGAAACAGACGCCCGCGAGGCTGCACGGCGGGCCATGAATGAGGTCACAGGCCCAATCGTCGCCACATCCTTGGTGCTGATGGCGGTTTTCATCCCCATAGCTTTGATGCCAGGATTGACGGGCAAGCTCTATCAACAGTTCGCGTTGACCATCGCCTCTGCTGTCGCCATTTCAGCCATTAATGCTCTGACGCTCAGCCCCGCGCTCTGTGGCGTCCTTCTGGGCGGAAGCGGTTCAAAGGCGAAGCTCATCCAACGTTTCGATGCTGGGTTTGCCTGGTTCACACGGAAATACGAGGCAACGGTTGGTTGGTTCATTCGGCTTTGGCCGCTGGTCACACTCGGTTTCGCCGGGCTGTTGGCCGGGACAGTTTATATGTTCACTGTCGTTCCCACGGGATTTATCCCAAACGAAGATCAGGGCTATTTCATCATCAGTGTGGAGACCCCCGAAGGCACCGCGCTCGGGCAGACCCAAAAGGTCGTCGACAAAGCCTACGACATTCTTGACAAACTTCCCGGTGTCGAAGGCGTTGTGTCCTTTGCGGGCTTCAGCGCCCTGACCAATACCGATGCGCCCAACCAAGGCAACCTCTTCGCCGTTCTCAAATCCTGGGACGAAAGAAGCAAGGCCGGTGAGGATGTGGCGTCGCTGATTTCGGACGCGCAATCCCAATTCAATGAGATGCCCGATGGCATCATAGCGTCCTTCAACCCACCCCCGATTTTTGGATTGTCTCCGACCGGAGGTTTCCAGTTTGAGCTACAGGATACGACCGGCGGGGCGCTTACTGATCTGCAGCAAGTGACAGAAGACTTGGTTGCCGCTGGAAACGCTCGACCAGAATTGGTCGGGCTCTACAGCCCTTTTTCCGCCAGCACACCCCAGCTTGAGATCGAGGTTGACCGCACCAGAGCGCTCACCGATGGTGTGGCATTGCAGGACATTTTCGATGCTTTGCAGACCTTTATGGGCGGTTATTACGTCAATGACTTCAATATTTATGGCCGGGTCTACAAGGTCTATCTGCAAGCCGATCTTTCCGCACGACGGTTTGAAGACGATATCGGACGTCTTTATGTGCGTAATGACAGTGACGAGATGGTGCCGCTGAGTGCCTTGGTGACCATCAAGCCAGAGATCGGGGCCCGGACGATCAACCACTACAACCTGTTTCGCTCGACAACAATAAATGGCGCTGCGGCCGCGGGATATAGCTCCAGCCAGGCCATCACCGCTATGGAAGAGCTCGCCCAACAAATATTGCCCACCGGCTACACGTTTGAGTGGACTGGTAATGCTTATCAAGAAATCAAAGCCGGAAATGTCGCGCCTATCCTTTTTGCGCTGGCCGTCGTCTTCGCCTTTCTTTTCCTTGCGGCTCAGTATGAAAGCTTCCTGATGCCTTTCATGGTGCTGTTGGCCGTACCGTTGGCCATCTTCGGAGCCTTGGTGGCGCAATGGTATCGCGGCTACGATAACAACGTTTATTGTCAGATTGGGTTGGTGATGCTGATCGGTCTGGCCAGCAAGGGCGCGATCCTGATCGTGGAATTCGCCCGAAAACGTCGCGAGGAGGGTCTCAGCATCGAAGAAAGCGCGATGGAGGCCGCCCGCATCCGGATCAGACCGCTGCTGATGACAGCCTTTGCCTTCATCCTTGGGGTCTTGCCCTTGGTACTGGCCAGTGGCGCGGGTTCTGCAGCACGTCGGTCGCTGGGGACGGCAGTTTTCGGCGGTATGATCGTCGCAACGATCCTCAGCCTGGTTCTGGTCCCTGTGCTTTATGTGGTGCTGGAAAGGCTGCGGGAATGGTTCTCTAAGGGACGTTCTAAAGAACTCCCAACCGAATGATCATAGCGTGCTGAGATCTCCGCCTGTTTCCGCAGGGCTCCGAAAAGAGGTCTCACCTATTTTGCGGAACCTTACCCCTTGGTCCAAAACGCAGCAGAACGATTTTTCGCGATCACGCTTTATGTCGAAAAGAGCCGCAGTGTGATCCTAGTCATGGTCTGAAGAAGGCTGACGCTTGGCGAAAATCTCTGCTGCCACAACCGCCGCAGGAGCACAGAAGGCTCTGTCAGAAAGCGCCTCGTCCCAACTAAGATCGGGGATCTCCGGCAGTGCCTGGCGCAACGGTTGATCGGATGCCAAGGCTATGGTGACCAACCGCGAAGCTTCTGATCGACCGACCCGGCGGGCCAAGGCAAACACGGCAGCCTCAGCTTTGACCTCCGGAGTGGCCGCTAGTCGTGCTGCCATCGCGTCTGCGCGAACCTCTAACCCACCCAGCAGCTTTTGAGCATGGGAAATCGCTGCGCCCGCAGCCTCAAAAAGCGGGGGCATAAGCGCCCATTCAACTGGCCAATTCGCGCCGTCGCGTTCCTCGGTATGTACCGCCGCAGACGCGAGCCCAGCATTTGTTGCCGCCGCCACCGCGGTCAGCGATTGCAGGGCTTCGGCGATCACAGGGTTCGATTTATGCGGCATCGTCGAAGAGCCGCCTCCATTGGCAAGACTTACCTCAGCAATCTCTCCCCGCGCCATAAGCGCAACATCGGCCCCGATCTTGGCCATGGACATAATCATATCGCTCAGCCATTGGGCCAATTTTCGAATGCCGCTCCGATCCGTGTGCCAAGGCGAAGCTGCAGCAAGGCCGAGCTGTTCAGCAAGCAACCTAGATACTTCTGGACCCATCTCACCGAGCACCATTTGGCTGCCCGCCGCACCGCCCAATTGCACACGCAGCGCGGACTCTCTCAGCCCTGGCAGATCCAACTCTCGCGAAATGAGGGGCTGCGCCCATTGAGCGGCGCGCAAACCGAAAGTGATCGGTGTCGCCAGTTGCCCGCGGGTTCGGCCAATCATCAGGGTCTCGGCATGCGCGCGCGACAGGCTTTCAAGGGTGTCGATGACTGTCGCAAGACCCGCTTCAAGATCCTGCAATGCCGCCTGATAGCAAAGGCAAAGCGCGGTATCGATGATGTCTTGGCTCGTCGCCCCGAAATGGAGCCAATCTGCAGCGTCCTCTGAGAGGGACTGACGCAGCGAAGCAACCAAAGCGGGGACCGGCACGCCGGCATCTGCCACCCCAGCGACCAACGCGGAGGAAGAGACAGCATGGGCTTTGGGCAAATCTGCAATCGCCTGAGCGGCCTCTACTGGTATCAGACCAAGCTCTGCCTGAACGCGTGCCAAGGTCACTTCGACCTGCACCATCGCGGCGATAAGCGCGTCATCTTCGAACCGACTTTTTAAACCGGAATGTCCAAAAATCGCGCTGGTCAAGAGAGAGCTGTGGCCCGTCATCGCCTCAATGTGCCATAAACACGGGCACGGAAGAGTGTGCGATCACATCGGTGGTGACACCACCAAACATGTCATGGGCGAATTTGGAGTGCTCAAAAGCGCCCATCACAAGAAGTTTCGCGCCGTCGTGTTCCGCCTCACGCAGGATCGTGTCAGCGATGCTGCCCCGCCGTTCCAAGGTTCTTGCGTCCACTTTGATCCCATGGCGCGCCATATTGGTCGTGACCCGGTCGATTCCGCGCGGTGTGTCCCCCACTGAGAGCAGCGTGACATGGGATTTTTCGGCCAGAATGCCTATCGCATCTCCAAGCGCTCTTGCAGCAGAGCGTTTCCCGTCCCAAGCAATGATGGCGCGGTCTGCCAGTTCATTTGCGTCATAGCTGTTGGGCACCACCAGTACCGGACGCCCAGAGCGCAGCGCGAGCATATCGGGATGCGCGGCAAGATGCGCTTCATTGGCAGCATCGCTGTGAACGCCGCTGACGATGATGTCGAAGGCATGGGCAAAGGCCGCGAGTGTTCCGTCGCTGCTGGGATCGAGTTCAACGAATTCAGCCCGATCAGAGAGCCCTTCTGCCGCTGCCGCATCCTCAAACCGTTTGGCAACCTCGGCGATATGACTGGTGTCCGCAGCCGCCAGTGTCTCGAGTAAAGCCTCAGGAAGCCGGGCGGCGTAGCGCTCTTCGAGGGTGGATCGGCCGTGCCGAAGTGCGCCTGTGATATGGGCGTCGTGATGCTTTGCGAGGCGCATGGCGTGGCGTAGCCCGCTGCCTTGGGCGGTGTCGCCGCTATAGGCGCAGAGGATGGATTTGATCTGCATGTGTGTCCTCTGTTGGTGTGGCACGAGACGGCGTGGGCGAAGCTCAGGCTGGCATCTCTTTAAGGTTCAGAATTTGGCGCGCTTCAGCAGTTGTTGCGACGGGGCGGCTGTAGCGGGCGCAGATTTCGGCGGTACGGGCGACCAGAGCGGCGTTTGACGGGGCGAGCGTGTTTTTGTCGAGCCGGACGTTGTCCTCCAACCCCGTGCGCGCGTGCCCCCCCGATGAGATCGCCCACTCGTTCAGGTCCATCTGATGTCGCCCAATCCCCGCCGCACACCAAGGCGTGTGGGGCCCGAAAAGACGCTCCACCGTTTGCACATAGTAATCAAAGACGTTGCGATCCGCGGGCATGGCATTCTTCACCCCCATGACGAATTGCACATAAGGCGTGCCCGTGAGCTCGCCTTTATCGGCCATCTCTTTGGCCCGAAAGATATGGCTGAGATCGAACGCCTCGATTTCTGGTTTTACATCATAGGCGATCATTTCCGAAGCCAGCCAGGCCACCAGATCGGGCGGATTTTCATAGACGCGCGTGGGGAAATTGTTTGAGCCCACCGAGAGCGAGGCCATATCGGGTCTGAGCGGCAGCATGCCGCCGCGTGCGGTGCCGGCCCCTGACCGGCCTCCGGTCGACAGCTGGATGATGATCCCGGGGCAGTGTTTTTCCAGACCCTCTTTCAGCGCAGCAAATTTATCGGGGTCACTGGTGGGGGTTTCGTCCGCGTTGCGGACATGGGCATGCACGATCGCCGCTCCGGCCTCAAAGGCTTCTTGGGTGCTTTCGATCTGCTCGGAAATGCTGATCGGCACCGCGGGATTGTCGCGCTTGCGCGGCACCGATCCTGTGATCGCAACGCAGATGATGCATGGCTTGGTCATGGTCTGTCCAACCCCTTTCCTTCGGCGCTCTTTCTCAGCTTGGCGGGGCGTCCTCTAAGGCCGCCTGCGGGGATCGCGCGGGCCGGAATTTGGACACCGCCTCTTCGCCGGTGCGCGCGGCGGCGTGCGTTTGTGAGGATGTTTTCTGTCACCCGGGGCATGCGGCTGTCCTCCTGAGCGTCCGCGGCTAGAGATCGAAAAAGACGGTTTCTTCATCGCCCTGGAGGCGGATGACAAATCGGTAGACGGGCGTGCCGTCGCGGTCTTCTCGGGGGGCGATCAGCGTGGCCCGGCGATGCTCCCATTCGATGAGCGTGAGCACCGGGTCTTTGCCATTGGCCTCTGCTTCATCGGAAAAATACATCCGCGTGTTCAGCCCAATATTGATCCCGCGCGCCACCAACCACATGTTCAGATGCGGCGCTTGCGGGCCGCGATCGCGCCCGCGTGTCGGCCCTGGCTTGACGGTGTCAAAACCCCATGCGCCGGTCTCGAAATCTGTGATGACGCGGCCCCAGCCACGAAAGCCCTCTTCGACCGGACCGCCGCCGTCGGGATGCGCGTAGCGCCCCTCTGCATTGGCCTGCCAGACCTCGAGCAGCACATCTTTGATCGGCGCGCCCATGCCGTCGACCACAAGCCCTTCAACCCGGATCCGTTCCCCTTTGGCGTTCGGGCCGATGATGTCATGGCCCAATTCTCGGTCGTAGATGTCAAAGCCCGCAGCGCCCGGCGCGAGCCCGATATGCACATAGGGGCCCGCTGTCTGAGACGCCGCCTCGTGCAGATAGCTCGGTGTTTGCGGCATCGCTCAGGTCCCTTCCAGCCGGTTTTCAAACAAGGTCGCGCGCCGCCCCCGCAGCACGATGTCGAACTTATAGGCGATGGTATCGAGCGGGATCGTGGCATTCATATCGAGCCCCGCGGTGAGCTGGTCGATGGCCTCTGGGTCCGGGATGGTTTGCACAATCGGACAGAGCGGGATCAGCGGATCGCCCTCGAAATAGACTTGCGTGATCAGGCGCTGAACGAAGGCCGCGCCGAAGACCGAGACATGGATATGCGCCGGGCGCCAGTTGTTCACAGCGTTGCGCCAGGGATAGGCGCCGGGCTTGACCGTGCGAAAGACGTAGTACCCTGTCTCATCGGTCAGCGTCCGGCCGCAGCCGCCGAAATTGGGATCAATGGGCGCCAGATAGGTGTCTTTTTTGTGCCGGTAGCGCCCGCCGGCATTGGCCTGCCAAATCTCCACAAGCGTGTTTGGGACGGGGCGGGCGTTTTCGTCGAGCACATGTCCATGAAGCAGGATCCGTTCGCCAATCGGTCCCGCGCCGGCTTGGGCGTAATTGGTCAGAAGATCGTTGTCTCCAGCGGCGATGTCCGCATGGCCGAACACCGGCCCGGTGATCTCTGAGACGGAGTTCTGCAAAGAGATCAGCGCGAAGCGGGGCGACCGGGCGACGCTGGTTTTGTAGGCCGGAGTGAAGGCGGCGGGATGACGGGCGCGATTGCGCTGGTGGTACTCACCGGGCGGGGTCATGCGGGCTCCTCCATCTCCGCGAAGGTTTGCTTGGCAAGCTTGATCGCGTGGTTGGCCTTGGGCACGCCAGCATAGATCGCGACATGCAGGAAGGCCTGCATCACATCGTCCTGGGTTGCGCCCGTATTGGCGGTGGCGCGGATATGCATGGGGATCTCGTCGAAATTCCCGGTCGCGGCGAGCAGCGCGAGCGTCAACATCGACCGCTCCCGCCGGCTGATCGTGTCATCGGCCCAAACCGTGCCCCAAGCGCCCTCCGTGATCAGCGCCTGAAAAGGCCGATCAAACTCCGTCATCTGCCCCTCAGCCCGCTCAACATGCGCATCCCCCAACACAGAACGACGCGTCAAATGGCCTAT
>JBCDGN010000043.1:0-31425 GCA_038751255.1 Pseudomonadota bacterium | reverse complement strand
TTCCTCAACATCATATTTCGGCTTCTCGAGATCGTATTTTACGAATTCCAAGACGGCGGTTTCGGTGAAATCTTTGATCGGGAAAACCGACTGGAAGACCCCCATGATGCCTTCACCTTCGGTGGGCGTATCGGCAGCGCCAGAGCGCAAAAACAGATCATAAGAGCTTTTTTGAACCTCGATGAGGTTCGGCATTTCCAATACTTCTTCGATTTTACCGTAATATCGGCGGAGTCGTTTGTGTCCGAGGTAAGACTTTCCCATAAGTGCTGTCACCTTTCGCAAGCCGCGGTCGCGTCCCGCCGCCGGGCCTCGGCGGAACGTCGGTGAAGAGGGGACCGGTCCATACCTGACGCCCGTCCCACTGGGCGTCTCCCGACCGGTGCCGCGCCCTGGAGAACTCCCAATGCATTGGGGGCTCTCCAAGACACGGATGGCTGGCCCCGGTTTTTCGGAGCCAGCCGTCTTTTTATCACATCACGAACCCATGGTCCGTGCGCTTGATCACTTAAGCTCCACCTCGGCGCCAACCGCCTCAAGCTTGCCTTTGATCTCTTCTGCCTCGGCTTTGTCGACGCCTTCTTTGACAGCTTTGCCGCCAGCCTCGACGAGTTCCTTGGCTTCTTTGAGGCCCAGGCCAGTGATGCCGCGAACCTCTTTGATGACTTTGATTTTCTCGCCGCCAGCGGCTTTGAGGATCACGTCAAACTCAGTTTTCTCTTCCTCGGCTGCACCGCCAGCGTCGCCGCCAGCCGGACCCGCCATCATCACAGCGCCGCCGGCGGCGGGCTCGATGCCATATTCGTCTTTGAGGATGGTTTTCAGTTCTTGGGCTTCGAGAAGCGTCAGGCCAACGATCTCTTCTGCCAGTTTTTTCAGATCAGCCATGGTTGATTTCCATTCTGTAAGGTGTGTTCCAACGTGCGAAGGGTCTTGCCACACGCGGTCCCAACGTCACGCGGCCTCGCCGCGCTCCTCGATTGTCGAAAGAATGCTTGCGATGTTCGAAGCAGGTGCGCCAATAGCCCCGGCGATATTGGAAGCAGGCGCGCCAATGCAGCCCACGATGGAAGCAATAAGCTCCTCGCGTGACGGCATCGATGCGACGGCTTTCACGCCAGCGGGATCCAGGACAGTTTCTCCCATCGCCCCGCCGAGGATCACGAACTTGTCGTTGTCCTTGGCATAGGCTTCGGCGGCCTTGGCCGCAGCCACAGGATCCTCCGAATAGGAAAGCACTGTCATACCCGTCAGGAGGCTTGCCATGCCTTCGCATGACTTGCCCTCAAGGGCGATCTTGGCGAGCCTGTTTTTGGCAACGCGTACGGATCCACCCGCCTCGCGCATGCGCGCGCGCAGATCCTGCATTTCGGCAACCGTGAGACCCGCGTAGTGAGACACCACGACAACGCCAGAGCTTTCAAAGATCTGGGCGAGTTCCTCGACCAGTTTTTCTTTCTGGGCTCTTTCCACAGTTTCACTCCAAATTTGAGAGGTCACCCTCTCGGCTCACTTTTGCCGGGAGTTCCCGGCATTCGGGTCCAACTAGGGTCCCGAGATCGCCCGAGGGCATGGCAAACACACCCCAGAGAAAAGTCTCGTTCCCCATCTCCGGAAGGAATATTAAGCTTTGGTTAACGATAAACCGCCGCACCCTCCGTCTCGGACAGGACGGCGCCGGTTGCCCGGCGCTGCCATTCGCCAGAGGCGAGCCCCTGGCAAATCTCTTATCGGTGGCGCGCGCCACCTCTTCGATCAGCTTTCAGCGGCTGCCTCCGAATCAACGTTGATCGAGAAGCCGGTGCCCATGGTAGAGCTCAGCGCAATTTTCTTCATATAGGCGCCTTTTGCGCCCGCAGGCTTGGCCTTGGCCACAGCCTCCACAAACGCGCGCACGTTTTCGGCCAGCTTGGCTTCATCGAAGCTCGCTTTGCCGATGCCCGCATGGACAACGCCCGCTTTTTCAACCTTGAACTGGACCTCGCCGCCCTTGGCGTTCTTCACCGCATCAGCGACATCCATCGTGACTGTGCCCACTTTGGGATTGGGCATAAGGTTCCGAGGTCCCAGGATTTTACCCAAGCGTCCAACGATCGGCATCATGTCAGGGGTCGCGATGCAACGATCGAACGCGATGGTGCCGCCTTGGATGGTTTCCATCAGGTCCTCGGCCCCAACGATATCTGCACCCGCCTCTTTCGCCTCATCGGCTTTTGGGCCCCGTGCGAAGACCGCCACACGCACAGACTTGCCGGTACCGTTTGGCAGGGACACGACCCCGCGCACCATCTGATCTGCATGGCGTGGATCGACCCCGAGATTCATCGCAATCTCGACGGTTTCATCGAATTTTGCAGTGGCCGCCCCTTTGACAAGGCTGACGGCTTCTTCGACCGACACATCGTCTTTGCCCTCAAAGGCAGTCCGAGCGGCTTTGGTGCGCTTTCCCAGTTTCGCCATGACTTACCCTTTCACCTCAATGCCCATCGACTTGGCTGAGCCAAGAATGATCTGCATCGCCGCTTCAATGTCATTGGCCGACAGATCTTTCATCTTCGCTTCAGCGATCTCTCGGACCTGCGCTGCGGTCACATGTGCCACTGTTTCACGGCCTGGTGTCTCTGCCCCGCGGGGGCGGTTCCGCTTGCCGACAGGCTTTAGACCAGCCGCCTTCTTAAGATAGTAAGACGCAGGCGGCGTCTTGATATCCATAGTGAAGGACTTGTCCTGGTAATAGGTGATGATCGTCGGACAAGGCGCGCCCGGCTCCATCTCTTGCGTCTTGGCGTTAAACGCCTTGCAAAACTCCATGATGTTGATCCCACGCTGACCGAGGGCGGGACCCACGGGCGGCGAAGGATTTGCTTGTCCGGCGGGAACCTGCAGCTTCATGGTCCCGGCAAGTTTCTTGGCCATCTGGCCTCTCCTTCTTCCCAACACCCAAACGACGCGTCGCTCGGGCCTTCGTTGTCGTGGTTCGGCGTGATGGGCGCGCCCACCGTGCCTCCCACGGCCTCACACGATCAGGTCTGTTTGGCGACCTGGGTGTATTCCAATTCGACCGGCGCTTCGCGACCAAAGATCGACACCATCACCTTCAGGCGCTGGTTGTCTTCATCCACTTCCTCGACCATGCCGTCGAAATCCTCAAAGGGCCCGTCGGTCACCTTCACCATCTCGCCGACCTCAAAGCTGATCAGCGTGCGTGGCTGACTGTCGCCTTCTTCGACGCGGTTGAGGATTTGGTTGACCTCGCCATCGCGCATCGGCATCGGTTTGCCCTGAGGCCCCAGAAAGCCGGTGACCCGGTTGATGCTGTTGATCAGGTGGTAGCCCTGATCGGTCATCTCCATCCGGACGAGCACATAGCCCGGCATGAAACGGCGAGGCACGGTCACTTTCTTGCCGCGGCGCACTTCGATCACCTCTTCTTCCGGAACGAGAACCTCTTCGATTTGGTCCTCAAGCCCCTTTTCGGATACCTCGGTGCGAATTTGCTCGGCGATCTTCTTCTCGAAGTTCGACAGTACGCTGACAGAATACCACCGTTTCGCCATTCCTGCCGTCCTTGCCTCAGCCGCTTCTTCTGTTCCCAGAGGGTTTTTGCCTCAGCCTGAACAAAAAGCGGCGTGCACCCGAATCGTTGCACGCCCCATATCAAGCCAGAGTGTGTCAGCTAAACTCTGAAGTGGAAAATGACAAGACCCTTTTAAAAACTTTAACCCCGCGCGCGGTGTCTAGCTGCCGAAGAAATTCAGCGTGAATTGCAGACCCGTACGGATGATCCAATCGACGAAAAAGAAAAAGATCGCAGTGAGCGTCGCCATGACAAGAACCATGGCCGTCGTCACCAACACTTCCCGGCGACCTGGCCAAACTATCTTAGAGACCTCGCCCCGGACCTGCTGGATAAATTGAAAAGGGTTGGTGATGGCCATTAGGGCGCTCCCGCGTCGTTGACTTGCGCGATATACGGAAGCGTTCTGAAGCTTTCAAGACCCGCCCATCGCTTGCGCGGGTCTTGCTTTGATGACGACTGCGCGATCCTAAGACCGATCAACCATAGGTCAGATCACGCACGGCCTTTCCACGGCACCAACCAGCGTTCAGCCATGCGCATCAGGATGTCGATGCCGTAGCCGATGATCCCGATCAGAACGATCCCCATGATCACGATATCAGTGAGCTGGAATTTTGAGGCCGCGATGATCATCATGCCTGCGCCTTTTTGGGCAGCGACGAGTTCAGCGGCCACCACTGTGCCCCAGCAGACCCCCATCGCCACGCGCGCACCGGTGAATATCTCAGGGAGAGAGTTCGGGATGATCACATGGCGCATAATTTGCCATTTCGAGGCGCCCAAACTGTAAGCCGCATGGATTTTCGAGATGTTTACGCCTGACACCCCAGCCCGCGCGGCAATTGTCATGATCCAAAGCGCAGCGAGAAACAGCAAGATGATCTTACCGGTTTCCCAGATGCCAAACCAAATGATCACCAACGGGATCAATGCCAGTGGCGGCACCGGCCGCATGAATTCCACAATCGGATCGAACCAGCCTCGGAACCACCCCGAGAGCCCCATGGCATAGCCGAGCGGGATACCGATGAGCGCCCCAAGGAAAAACCCAACAATCACACGGATCAAAGACCAACCCACATGATCAATGAGGGTAAAGTTCTGATAGCCGTCGCGCGCAATTTCAAAGAAGCGCGCCACCACTGTCTCCGGTGCCGGCAGCCAGATGGGCTCCATCTGAAGACCCTTGTTGGGCTCAAAGTTCAGACTGCCCTTAGCGGTCATTGTTACGGCACCATTGTCGACCTTTACCGTCTCGCCCGGGGCGATGGGTTTGCCATCGACCGCCACAACCTGAAATCCGTCGACATCTTGTCCGTCATCATTGCGATGGGCACGGATCAAGACACTGCGCCAGGCCGCCACGACATCTGCATCGTCTTTGGCAAAGCCATCGCCGCCTGTGATTTCTGGTTCGTCCACCTCTTCGCCCAAGGGATGAACAACAACGGTTACCGTGGCGGTATCCTCTTGGCCCGACGCGTCTCGGGCGGTGTATTCAAAACTCGTGGTGCCGGTATAGGGCCCCGGCACATGAAGCGGTGTGATTTTTGATCCGGTAAACGCTCCCCAGATCAAGAAGATCACCACGATTGAGATGATCGAGGCCGCCCGATCTGGTCGGACAGCGCTTTCATCGCCGAAGGTGACTGTCTTCAGCGAGGTGAAGTCCTGCGCTGCGACCATCCGATTGCGCACAAATGTGACGACCAGCATCGCGGTCGCAAAGAGCACGATGTAAAGAAGAAGAACGATCATGCCGCTTCCTCCGTCCGGCCCATGATCTCTTCTTCCATTTCCCAGATCATCGACAGGATTTCATCGCGGGTTTCGGCAAAGCCTTCGGATTTTTTGACCTCGCGCAGGTCGGCGCCCACGCCCCGCAGGGCAAAGGGCAAGCGGTATTCTTTATGGATGCGACCCGGGCGCGGCGCCATGACGACAAGACGCTCGCCCAAAAGCAGTGCCTCTTCGACCGAGTGGGTGATGAGAATGATGGTTTTCCCAGTCTCTTTCCAGAGCTTCAGAACAAGGCCTTGCATCTTTTCGCGCGTCAGCGCGTCCAGTGCACCCAGCGGTTCATCCATCAAGATCACATCGGGATCGTTCGCCAGACAGCGAGCCAGGGCCACACGTTGCTGCATGCTCCCGGACAATTCGTAGACCGCTTTTTCTTTGAAATCCTGCAAACCCACGACTTCAAGCAGATGATCCGAAATCTGCCGCTTCTCGGCCGACGGCATATGTTTCATGCTTGGACCAAATTCTACATTGTCGCGCACATTCATCCACTCGAAGAGCGCGCCTTTCTGGAACACCATGCCGCGTTCCGCGTCGGGACCGGCAACCATGTGGCCGTTGAGCTCAATGCCCCCTTCCGTTGGCGCCAAAAAGCCTGCGATGATATTGAGCAGCGTGGTTTTCCCGCAGCCCGAAGGCCCTAGGACCGACATCAACTCTCCTTCTTTGAGGGTCAAGTTGACGTCCTTCAGCGCCTGTACGTGACTGCCATTGGGCAAGTCGAACCGCATAGACAGATTCTTAATAACCAACTCGGACATACGGTTCTCCTGCAAAGGGCATCAAATGCGTGGTCCAGCTTGTGCCGGGCCACGCAGTTTCTTGGGCAGGTAGATTAGCTGCCGCTTGCGCTGCTCAGCGGCCCTGTGTCGACCGCGTCTTCGTAGCTGTCACGCGCGCTCGGGATCGACCCTGCATCGACAAAGACTTGCGCAACGCCAAGCATGAAGTCTTGCGCGTTCCCGCCAAGCCATTTGTCCGACAGTTGATCGTCAACACTGGGGAACACGAAGGTGTCGATGGTGGCTGCGGTGGCATCAAGGTCCATGCCCGCGTCGGCAGCAATCACAGGAAGCATCTCATCTCGGTGCTCGCCGCTGTTCCACATCTCATTCATCTCAGCAGTCACGGCGAGGAACCCGGCAAGCAGCTCGGGGTCTTCAGCGACAAAGTCTGCAGGTGCCGAGGTCACATCGAAGACCAAGATGCCAAGTTCAGTTTTCTCATCACCGGTCAGCAGAACATTGCCGTGCTCCAGCATCCGACGGAGGGCCCCGCCCCAGCCGCACACCATGTCGAGATTGCCTTGCGCAAAGGCGGCCGCACCGTCAGGCGGCGCCATGTCGACGATTTCCATCGTGCCTACGTCTACACCGAAATGCTCCATCTGCTTGAGAAAGCCGTAATGCGCCGCTGTACCGATCGGCACACCGACCTTCTTGCCCTCAAGTTCTTTGGCACTTGCAGCATCGATTTCGAGCTCTTCGTCCACGACACAATTGTCATTTTCCGCATAGCTCACCGCAACGTCGACAATTTGCAGGTCCTGCCCAGCAGACGTCGCCACCACGAAAGGTGGTACACCTTGGCTGACGGCAATCTGTACATCGCCTGATGCCATGGCCGCGGACATCGCCGTGCCGGTGTCAAAAGCGACCCAGTTAATATCGACACCCAGCGCTTCCTCATAGGCGCCATTTGCCTTGGCGAACTGGAACGGCATCGGCCATTCGAGAAAGTAAGCAACCGTGAGATCTTCGGCAGAGGCCGCCAATGGGCAACCCAGAAGCGCAGCACCGGCTGCGGCACCCATCAGTTTTTGTTTCATTGTCATTCGCTGTTTCCCTTCCTGTTGGTCGCTTCGCCCATTTTTGAGTCAAAGCGGAATAGAGTTGGCCGGGGTCTTCCGCCGGCAGCTGGCTTTCGCTGTGATTGCTTCTCCCACACCTGTGGTTTAGCCGACCCGCCCAATGTCGATACGTCAACCCCTCCCGTAGCTGGACTTACGAAACGAAGCCTTCTGGCCCTACTAGAATGCCTAACAACTGGGCACGGTTTTTCGTGGCGGCAAATTCCTCTCCTGCCAGCCCAGTCTGTTTTTTCCGGAGCCCGATGAAATGAACCTGAGCCTGACTGCAAATGATTTAAGCGAAGTGGTCGAGGCCGACCGGGCGCATCTGTGGCATCATCTGATGCAGCACAAACCGCTTGAGGCAAACGACCCACGCATCATCGTCGAAGGACGCGGGATGCGGGTCTGGGACGGGCTCGGCAAAGAGCATATCGATGGTGTCTCCGGTGGCGTCTGGACGGTCAATGTCGGCTACGGTCGGGAACGCATCGCAGATGCGGTGCGCGATCAATTGGTAAAGATGAATTTCTTTGCCAATTCGCTCGGCTCAGTGCCCGGGTCGCGCTTTGCCGAAATGCTGATCGCCAAAATGCCTGGGATGAGCCGGGTCTACTACACAAACTCCGGCTCAGAGGCGAATGAGAAAGCCTTTAAGATGGTTCGCCAAATCGCGCATAAGCGCTATGGCGGAAAGAAGCACAAAATCCTTTTCCGCGACCGCGATTATCACGGCTCGACGATCACGACGATGTCCGCCGGTGGCCAGGAACAGCGCAATGCGCAATACGGCCCCTACACACCGGGCTTTGTGAAAGTGCCTCATTGCTTGGAGTATCGCAGCCAATGGGGCGAAGTAAGCGATTACGGTGAGCGGGCGGCCAATGCGATTGAAGACGTCATTCTGCGCGAAGGTCCTGATACAGTCGGGGCGCTTTGCCTAGAGCCAGTCACTGCTGGCGGCGGTGTGATCGTACCGCCGGAGGGGTACTGGCCGCGCGTTCAAGAGATCTGCGAGAAATACGATGTCTTGCTGCATATCGATGAGGTCGTTTGCGGCATCGGACGAACCGGTACATGGTTCGGCTATCAAAATTACGGGGTAAAGCCAGATTTTGTGACCATGGCCAAAGGTGTGGCCTCCGGCTACGCCGCGATCGCCTGCATGGTGACCACCGAGAAGGTGTTTGACTTTTTCAAGGCCGACCCAGACGATCCGCTTGACTACTTCCGCGACATTTCTACGTTCGGGGGCTGCACCGCGGGGCCAGCCGCAGCCATCGAGAACATGGCGATCATCGAAGAAGAGAACCTGCTGGAAAACTGCCTGGCGATGGGCGAACACCTTATGAGCAATCTTGAAGCGCTGAAAGAAAAGCACGCTGCGGTTGGCGATGTGCGCGGCAAGGGTCTCTTCTGCGGCTTAGAGCTCGTAGCGGATCGTGCCAGCAAAGAGCCTGCGCCTGAGGCCCTGGTTCAGGCGGTGGTTGGCGATTGCATGAAGCAGGGCGCCATCATCGGTGCGACCAACCGGTCCTTGCCGGGGTACAACAACACATTGTGTTTGAGCCCTGCTCTGATCGCGACCTCTCAGGATATCGATCAACTCACCGACGCTATCGATGGAGCGATCGGTCGCGTCTTCGGCTGAGGATCACTGGGCCATAGCGGCGCTGCGCCGGGCGGAACCGCCCGACGCGATCGCGTTGCGTGACCTAATGCAGAATGCCTATGGCCTTTATCTTCCGCGAATGGATCGGCCGCCTGCGCCAATGCTGCAAGACTATCACCCCGTGATAGCGGCGGGGTTGATCCATGTCTTGGACGGAGAAACGGGCCTTGATGCTGCCATCGTCGGTGAAGCTCAGCGCGATCATATGATGGTCGAGACGGTTGCGGTGTCGCGGTCGCAGCAGGGAAACGGGATCGGGCGCGCGTTGATGGCATGGGCAGAGCGGCAGGCGCGGTTACGGAACCTCACTGTGATCAGGCTCTATACCAACGCGGTAATGGTCGAAAATATCCCGTTCTATCAAGGCCTTGGCTACCGGATCACCCATCGCGGACAGGACCAGGGATACCAGCGCATCTATTTTGAGAAGCATCTACCGGCGGTGTAACTGGACTTGATCTCCAGATCGCAATAAGTCCAGATAGAGCCCCTGGACCCGATCCGATGCCGATCAGCGAAACACAATTTATTCTCGATCCTGGCAAATCTGGCACCTTGCAACGCCAGATCCAAACCATGGTGGCAGAAGGGATCCTCTCAGGCCGCTTTCGCCCAGGCGACCGGTTGCCGTCCTCTCGGCGCCTGGCAAAGCACCTGGGCGTCAGCCGGATCACGGTCACGCTGGCCTATACGGAACTTGTGTCGACCGATTATCTTTCGGCACGTGGGCGGTCAGGCTACTTTGTGTCAGAAACAGCGCCAGGTCCTCCAGCGTTTCGAGCGGTGCCAGAAGCCACCAGCAGCGGGATTGATTGGAAGGCACGTATAGGAACACGCTTTTCAGATGCGGACCGTCTGGAAAAGCCCAGCGACTGGCGTGAATTTCGCTATCCCTTTATCTATGGCCAAGCGGATAAGGATCTCTTTGATCATTCAAATTGGCGCCTCTGTGCGGTCCAGGCCCTCGGCCAAGGCGCTTTTGATGTCCTCACCTCTGACCAATTCGACCGCGACGATCCGGAATTGGTCGAGTTTATCGCCCGTCATTCGCTGCCCCGGCGCGGGATCTTGGCGCGGCCTGATCAGATCTTGGTGACGATGGGCGCTCAAAACGCGCTCTGGCTTGCCGCACAAGTGCTGCTGCGCCCAGGCAACTGCGCGGTGATGGAAACGCCGGGCTATCCGGGTCTTCGCGAAATCCTCGATCAGCGCGAGATTGATACTGTCCATGTCCCCATCGATGGTTTCGGTCTGCCACCAGAGGCGATCCCGGATCGGACCGATGTCATTTTCACCACGCCGAGCCATCAATGTCCGACCGCGGCGACCATGCCTGTGGCCCGTCGGCGTGCATTGCTCGACCGCGCCAAGGAAGTCGATGCCGTGATCGTCGAAGACGATTACGAGTTTGAGATGTCCTTCCTCACCGCGCCGTCGCCTGCCCTGCGCGCGCTCGACCGCGATGGCCGGGTGATCTACGTCGGGTCCTTTTCCAAGGCGCTCTTTCCCGGATTGAGGCTCGGTTATCTTGTGGGACCGGCCCCGGTCATCAAGGAAGCCCGCGCGCTCCGCGCTACGGTGCTGCGCCACCCGCCGGGACTGCTGCAGCGCACCGCCGCAAACTTCCTGTCGCTTGGACACTATGATGCGCAGATTCGGCGGATGAGCACTGTGTTCCGCCAGCGTCGCGCGGCGATGGAGCAAGCCGTGGCGCAGCACGGGCTGACGATCGCCGGTCGGGACAGCGTCGGCGGCTCTAGCCTTTGGATGCAAGCGCCGTTTTCGGTGGACACTTTACAGCTCGCCGAACGCCTACGCCGAGATGGGGTTCTGATCGAACCCGGCGCGGCGTTTTTCGACCGCGAAACGCGACCGAAAAACTTCTACCGTTTGGCCTATTCCTCCATCCCCGCTGAGAGGATAGCCCCCGGCATCGCCAAGATCGCCGAAGCGCTGTCAGCGGTCTGAACCGGGCGCCAAAAATCTGGACATATGTCCAGATGAGCGCTGGCCCTAACCTATCGGTATCGCCAGGGTTTATTTCCCCAGTCCAAGACAATCCTGCTTGTCATGAGGAGACCACCCAATGCGTATGACCACAGAAGAAGCCTTCATCAAGGTCCTGCAAATGCATGGTATTCGCCATGCATTTGGGATCATCGGGTCTGCGATGATGCCGATCTCGGATCTCTTTCCTCAAGCGGGCATCACCTTTTGGGATTGTGCCCATGAGGGCTCCGCCGGGTTCATGGCCGATGGCTACACCCGCGCGACCGGTGAAATGTCGATGATGGTCGCTCAAAACGGCCCGGGCATCACCAATTTCGTGACCCCTGTGAAAACCGCCTACTGGAATCACACACCGCTTTTGTTGGTCACGCCGCAAGCGGCAAACAAGACCATCGGTCAGGGCGGGTTCCAAGAGGTCGAGCAGATGAAGCTCTTCGAAGACATGGTCGCCTATCAGGAGGAAGTCCGCGATCCCTCCCGCATCGCTGAGGTCCTGAACCGTGTGATCCTGCAAGCCAAACGCGCCTCGGCGCCGGCCCAAATCAATGTGCCAAGGGATTACTGGACCCAAGTCGTTGATATCGAACTGCCCCGTGTTGTCGAATTCGAGCGCCCCTCTGGCGGCGCTGAAGCACTGGCTGACGCGGCGAAGCTTTTGTCAGAGGCTTCTTTTCCGGTGATCCTGAACGGTGCAGGTGTTGTGATTGGCGATGCGATCGAGGCCTCGATGGCTTTGGCCGAACGGCTCGATGCCCCGGTCTGCTGCGGCTATCAGCATAACGACGCATTCCCCGGATCGCACCCGCTCTTTGCTGGTCCGCTGGGCTACAACGGGTCGAAAGCGGGGATGGAACTGATTGCTCAAGCAGATGTGGTTTTGGCCCTGGGCACCCGACTAAATCCCTTTTCCACCCTGCCCGGCTATGGGATCGACTATTGGCCCAAAGATGCATCGATCATTCAAGTCGATATCAATCCTGACCGCATCGGCTTGACCAAAGCGGTAAGCGTGGGGATCGCAGGAGATGCGAAGAAAGTGGCCGAGGGCCTGCTGGCCCAGCTTTCCGACCATGCCGGCGACAAGGGGCGTGAGGCGCGCAAAGCCACCATCGCGCAGACCAAATCAGCCTGGGCGCAGCAATTGTCGTCGATGGATCACGAGGACGATGATCCCGGCACCACCTGGAACCAGCGTGCCCGCGCCGCAAAGCCTGAATGGATGAGCCCACGGATGGCCTGGCGCGCAATTCAGTCCGCGATGCCGAAGGACGCGATCATCACCTCTGACATTGGCAATAACTGCGCCATCGGAAACGCCTATCCGACCTTTGAAGAGGGACGCAAATATCTCGCGCCCGGTCTCTTTGGACCTTGCGGCTACGGCTTTCCAGCAATTGCGGGCGCTAAAATTGGGCGTCCCGATATGCCAGTCATTGGCTTCGCAGGAGACGGTGCCTTCGGTATCGCCATGAACGAGATGGTCAGTGTTGGTCGCGACGGTTGGCCACCGATCACCATGGTGATTTTCCGCAACTACCAATGGGGTGCGGAAAAGCGGAACACCACGCTTTGGTTCGACGATAATTTTGTCGGCACAGAGCTTGACGAGCGGGTGTCCTACGCTGGGATCGCGAAATCTTGCGGGATTGAAGGCGTGGTGGCCCGCGGCATGGAGGAGCTCACGGATGCGCTGAGCACCGCGATCAAGGCACAGATGCAAGAGGGCAAGACCACTTTCATCGAAGCGATGATCAACCAAGAACTGGGCGAGCCCTTCCGCCGCGACGCCATGAAAGCACCAGTGGCGGTGGCTGGGATCTCTCCCGAGGACATGCGGATACCAGAAGACGCATAATCCAAGCTTGACAGCCGTATACATGTCGTGAAATTTTGCCCCATAATTTCATGACGGGTTATACGAGCGACTCAGGATGACCGCAGAAACGACTGTGTCAACGGTTGGAAGCGATCTCAGGGCCCTGCGCAAATCGCGGGGCCTTACTCTGATTGACGTGGCAGACACACTTGACTGCTCGGTTGGCTGGTTGAGCCAGGTGGAGCGCGGGCAATCGACAGCGAGTTTGCCAATCCTCAAACAACTTGCGGCGCTCTATGACGTGCCAGTGTCGCTTTTCTTCGGGCCCGCGCCCGCACGTGCTGGCGAAGAGGGCTTTGTGGTCCGCGCCTCTGACCGTCGCGTGATCGGTACTGAGACCGACGGCCTCACCGAGGCGCTATTGTCCCCCGATCTCACAGATGCCTTTGAGCTTCTGCATTGCCGTTTTGCGCCGCACTCCCAATCGCTCGAAGCGGTAAAGCGTGCCACTCAGGAAGTGGCGGTCTTGATCTCTGGCGCTTTGACGCTGGAGATCGGCGATTACATTTTTGAGCTCGATCCCGGAGATAGTTTTCGCATCCGTGGCGAACCCTATCGCTGGTTCAATCCACACCCCACTCCCGCGATTGCGATCTGGGCGATCGCACCACCGGTGTATTAACAGGAGCCGCCGATGTCTGATCTTCCCTCCACAGCCCGTGTGGTCATTATCGGCGGTGGCGCCGTGGGCGTCTCGGCGCTCTATCACTTGGCGCGCGCAGGCTGGCGCGATTGCGTGCTGCTTGAAAAAAATGAGCTCACTGCCGGATCGACCTGGCATGCCGCGGGAAACTGCCCGAATTTCGCCACCAGCTCTGCTGTCCTTCGGATGCAGTCCTATTCGACCGAGCTTTACCGGGGCCTGGCTGACGCAGTCGACTACCCGATGAACTACCATGTCAGCGGGTCGCTACGATTGGCCCATAGCGCTGAGCGGATGCGCGAATTTGCCCATGTCGCCGCCACAGCTCGACCCCATGGGGTGGAGATGACCTTGATGTCTCCACAAGAGGCACAAGCCTATTATCCCTTCATGGAACTGCACGATCTCGAAGGCGTGCTTTGGGACCCAACGGACGGCGATATCGACCCCGCACAGCTCACCCAAGCCTTGGCCAAAGGCGCGCGCGACGCGGGCGCGGCGATCCATCGCTTCTGCCCCGCGACGGGTGTCCGTCGCGACGGGGATGAGTGGGTGGTCGAGACCGCCCAAGGCGAGATCCGCTGCGAACATGTGGTCAATGCCGCGGGGTATTACGCGAGAGAGGTTGGCGAATGGTTCCGTCCCTTTGGTGGTCGCCGACTCCCGATGGTGGTGATGAGCCATCAGTATATGCTGACAGAACCGGTTGCTGAGCTAGAAAGCTGGAGCGCCGAGCATCGCGGCAAGCTGCCGATCATCAGAGATGTCGATGTCTCCTACTATCTGCGGCAGGAGAAAACTGGTTTCAATCTGGGGCCTTATGAGCTGAACTGCCGCGCGCACTGGGTCGATCCTTCCGACCCGATGCCAAAAGACTTTTCCTTCCAGCTTTACCCCGATGATCTCGACCGGCTTGAGGCCTATATCGAAGACGCCATGGAGCGGGTGCCACTGCTTGGCACCTCGGGCGTCAGCAGTGTGGTCAACGGACCGATCCCTTATGCGCCCGATGGGTTGCCGCTGATCGGGCCAATGCCCGGTGTGCCCAACGCTTATGAGGCCTGCGTCTTTACCTTCGGCATCGCGCAATCTGGCGGGGCGGGCAAAATCCTTGCGGAATGGATCACTGAAGGCGCGCCTGAGTGGGATGTTTGGGCGCTCGACCCGCGCCGCTACACAGCCTACGCCGACGATGCTTACGCCGAGGCCAAGGGGATCGAGGTCTATGGGCACGAATACGCCATGCATTTCCCCACGCATGCCTGGCCTGCAGGACGTGACCGGAAACTCTCTTCGCTGCATGGCCGCGTTCTTGAGGCTGGTGGTCAGATGGGACCTTTCAACGGCTGGGAACGCGCGCTGTGGTTTGCCAAAGACGGCGACAACACCAGCGAAGAGGCGACGCAGACCTGGTTCCGAGACGGCCCCTGGCAAACCCGCGTGGCGGAAGAATGCACCGCAGTGCGCGACACCGCCGGGATGATCGACCTAACTGGGTTCAGCCGCTTTGAGCTTTCTGGGGCCGACGCCGCGGAGTGGTTGCGTCACCGGATAACCGGCGGCCTGCCAAAAATCGGACGGTTGAACCTGGCCTATTTCTGCGACGACAAGGGGCGCTTTCTGACCGAAATGACCGTGATGCGCCACGACGAGGATCGCTTTACGCTCACAACCGCCGCGGCGGCAGAGTGGCATGATCGGGACCTCTTGATCAGCGCTCTCCCGAGCGCAGACAACCCTGAAACCATTTCTCTCAGCAATGTCACCGAAGCGACAGGAACAATCCTTTTGACCGGTCCCCAGGCCCGGGAACTGCTTCTTCCGCTGGCAGAGGCCAATCTCGATCTGCCCTGGCTGTCGCACCAAAGCGGCAAGGTCGCGGGGCAACCCGTCCATCTGGCCCGTGTCAGCTTTGCCGGTGAATTGGGGTGGGAGATCATCGCCGTACCGGACGATCTTGTGCCCATCTGGGACGCGTTGAGAGAGGCAGGCGCGAAGCCTTTTGGCATGTTCGCGATGGATGCGTTGAGGATCGAAAAAGGCTATCGCACCTGGCGGGGTGATCTTTCCTCTGACTACAGTCTTCTTGAGATGGGCCTCGACCGTTTCGTCAAAACCGAAAAGCCCCAGGCCTTCCCTGGTCGCGCGGCCCTTTTGAACGAGCGGCAACAGGGCAGCGCCCGCCAAGCGGTCACCCTGACCTTGGCCGATCATCCGCAAGATCCTTTGCCGATGTCCCCGGTATGGCATGACGGACAGATCGTCGGCGAGGTGACGAGTGCCGCTTTCGGCCACCGCACGCAATCCCTGATCGCGCTCGCGATGATCCGCGCCGATATCGGTCAGCCGGTCTCTGGCCTGAGCGTTGAGGTCTTCGGCGACCGCGTCGCGGCAACCTGCCACGACACCCCTGCCCTTTGGGATCCTGCAAATGAAAGGCTTCGCGCATGACACCGCCATCTCAGGCCCGCGTCGTCATCATCGGGGGCGGCGTGATCGGATGCTCCGTCGCCTATCATCTCAGCAAGCTCGGTTGGACGGACATCGTCCTGCTCGAGCGTAAACGTCTGACCAGTGGCACAACCTGGCATGCGGCGGGGCTGATTGCGCAGTTGCGCTCTTCTGCCAACATGACGCGGCTCGCGAAATACAGCCAAGAGCTCTACGGCGAGTTGGAGGCAGAGACCGGCATTGCCACGGGCTTCCGCCGCTGCGGGTCCATCACAGTGGCTCTGAGCGACCACCGGCAAGAGGAACTCCTGCGCCAAGCCGGGATGGCGCATGCCTTCGGGGTGGAGATTGAAGCGATTTCACCTAGCGAGATCGCCGAGCGCTACCCGCATCTCAATCTCGATGGTGTCAAAGGCGGGGTTTGGCTGCCGAAAGACGGCCAAGGCGATCCTGCCAACATTGCCCTTGCCCTTGCGAAAGGCGCCCGGATGAACGGGGCGAAGGTGCTCGAAGGTGTGAAGGTCACCGATATGACGCGCTCGGACGGGCGTATCAGCGCCGTCTCTTGGCAATCGGAGACCGGAGACACCGGGCAGATCGCCTGTGAGCATGTGGTCAATTGCGCCGGCATGTGGGGACGCGAGGTCGGAAAGATGGCGGGCATCAATGTGCCGCTTCAGGCCTGTGAGCATTTCTACATCGTGACCGAGGCCATCCCGGGTCTGAGCCAGCTTCCCGTGCTGCGTGTTCCCGATGAATGCGCCTATTACAAAGAAGACGCGGGCAAAATGCTGTTGGGGGCGTTTGAGCCCGTGGCCAAACCTTGGGCTCTCGACGGCATTCCCGAAAGCTTCGAGTTTGATCAGCTTCCCGAGGACTTCGATCACTTCGAGCCGATCTTGGAGGACGCGTGCGCCCGCATGCCTATGCTGGCTGAGGCGGGGATCCACACCTTCTTCAATGGCCCGGAAAGCTTCACGCCGGACGACGCGTATCATCTGGGGCTTGCGCCGGAGACGGAGAATGTCTGGGTCGCGGCGGGCTTCAACTCCATCGGGATTCAATCGGCCGGGGGTGCCGGCATGGCCCTGGCCCTATGGATGGACAGCGGCACCAAACCCTTCGATCTGGGCGATGTCGATATCTCGCGGATGCAGCCTTTCCAAGGCAATCGCCGCTACCTTGCTGAACGCACGACCGAAACTCTCGGACTGCTCTTTGCCGATCACTATCCTTACCGTCAAAAGGCCACCGCGCGCGGGATACGCCGCTCGCCCTTGCACAACGTCCTTCTCGACCAGGGCGCGGTCATGGGAGAGTTCGCCGGATGGGAGCGGGCCAATTGGTTTGCCCGCCCGGACCAAGACCCCGCCTATATCGACGGTTGGGGACGGCCGAACTGGTTTGAGAACGCCGCCGCAGAGCACCGCGCGATCCGTAGTAATGTCGGGCTCTACGATATGTCGAGCTTTGGCAAGATCCGCGTTGAAGGCCCCGATGCGGAGGCTTTCCTGAACTACGTGGCCGGGGCGAATTTGTCCGTGGCGCCGGGCCGCATCGTCTATACTCAGTTCCTCAACGAGCGCGGCGGGATCGAAGCCGACGTCACTGTGACCCGGCTCAGCGAGACGGCCTATCTGGTGGTCACACCTGCAGCCACGCGACTGGCGGATCAGACTTGGCTCACGCGGCGGGTCGGCGAGCACCGGGTGGTGGTCACCGACATCACCGCGGGAGAGGCGGTGCTTTGTGTCATGGGACCTCAAGCTCGTCAGTTGATGGGACGCGTGTCACCCGACGACTTCGAGGACTTCCCCTTCGGCTGGGCCCGTGAGGTTGAGATTGGCTTGGGTGGCGCGCGCGCGCATCGCGTCAGCTATGTGGGCGAGCTCGGTTGGGAAATCTATGTCTCAAGCGATATGGCCGCCCATGTCTTTGAGACACTCTGGGAGGCTGGCCAAGACGTCGGTCTCAAGCTCTGCGGTTTGCATGTCATGGACAGTTGCCGGATCGAAAAGGCCTTCCGCCACTTTGGTCATGACATCACCTGCGAAGACCATGTAATCGATGCTGGCCTTGGCTTTGCGGTAGATCTTGGCAAAGAAGCTTTTATCGGCCGTGACGCTGTTCTGCGGCGGAAGCAAACGGGGCCACAGCGGCGGATGATGCAGTTCCTGCTGACCGACCCCGAGCCGATGCTTTACCACAATGAGCCGATCCTTCGCGATGGACAGGTTGTGGGGCATCTGACGTCGGGCGCCTATGGGCACTGGCTCGGCGGTGCCGTTGGGTTGGGATATGTCCCTTCCGAAGGCGCAAGCGTTCAAGAGATGCTCGGCGCGAGCTATGAGATCGAGGTCGCGGGGCACCTGGTGGCCGCCAAATCGAGCCTCAAGCCGCTCTATGACCCTAAAGCGGAGAGGATGCGCGCTTAAGCGCATACTTTCATGCCGAACCAGGGCGCGATTGAGCGCTCGTCCATCTGCGAGATACGGCACGCTTAATCGCGCTTCACCAGAGGCAGCACTCAGGACGGATCCTCACCCTTGATGGGCTCAGAAGCCACCTGTGCTTGTGGCAGCGGCTAAAATGGCATGAACTCATGCTGCGGTGCTTCCCGACTTTCAGATTGTTGTCGATGCCTACGAGACGGTCTTAAGAGCCCCGTGCGCGTTCCGGGCCATTCGGCAGCAGCGCGAGTGTTTGCGGGTTAGACTGGATTGGCTCTGAACGCGTTCAGTTCTGCGGGGGATTTGATGTGAATGATCCGTATGCGATTGGCGTGACTGTAGATTGTCTCAACGAGTGTCGGTCGAACCTCCCGATGAAGCCACCACATCATCTTGTACACGCGAAACGTGACCCGCCACATCGGGCAGCCATCTGGCCCATCTGGTCGACCCAAAAAAAAGAGATCTGAACTGTCTTTTTGTTGCCCACCAAAGATGAATACGGAAGGGATGATCCACAAAGATAACGGTATCACAAGAGCTTAGGCGCTGTTCGACAGAATTCATCGGTCCGTAGCCGTCTATCACCCAAAGATCCTTGGCCAAAATGTCATCATGGATTTGGCGGAACACGTCTTCAGGTGTTCTTACCCAGTTCGGTCTCCACTGGATCTTGTCTATGGCAAAGTAGGGGAGACTGTGTGCCGCGCAAATTGCGCGACACAGGGTTGATTTACCACCCCCAGCGTTTCCGATCACCATCACGCGTGTCATGTCGCTTAGCTGACACGGAAGGCACTCTAAGAAAAGGCGGTCAGGGGGTCTTTGTACGGCTTCGCAGTCTTACGACTAACGCCCGCGTTCGCTGCCCTGAACAATCTGCCGCGCATCTAGTTGGCTTTGCGAGAAGTCCCGCCCTACCAGGTGCAGCCCTTTTGTTCAGAGGGCTGTACCAAAAGCGACGGGCAGGCGAATGCCTGCCCATGCCGACCGGTTAAAGAGGGAGGTAGGCAACCGGTCGAAATCAAAGAACTCGTTACGAACACACTGGTGCGAGATTACTTCGCAGCAGTTGCTTTCTTAGCAGCGGTGGTCACTTCGGCAGTGGCCTTCTTCACAGCAGCAGTTGCATCTTCAGAGATGTCTTTGCCTGCGGCCAGCATCAGCTCGACAGTTTCCATCTGCACTTTTTTCGCGACTTCAGCGAAAGCAGCCATTGTTTCTGCGGTCATCTCAGCTTCAGCGGATACGAAATCCGTCAGAGCTTTGGTGTAGTCGGTGGGCTCGTCCTTGACGGTGCTGACTTCAGCCAGTTTGGCGATCGTGCTTTTGGTCCACTTGGTGGAAATGTCAGCAGACTGCTCAGCAGCTTCCAAAGCAACTTTGGACATTTTTTCGCTCAGAGCCGCAGAGGTTTTGAACGCGTCTTGCATCGCCTTGGTGTCAACTGGGAAGGCGCCCATGGCGTCTTGCATCATCTTTGTGAAATCTTGGGTCTTAGCAGCCATCGGGTTTCTCCTGTATTCTGGCGTTTTCGCGAAACTCTGGTTTCCAGATGTTTCGATTGTTCCACGCCAAGAATATGCCTGCTGCGGTGCAGCATTTCAAGGGGAATTTGCTGCAGTGCAGAAAAAAGTTTTCCGGATTAAATATCAGGCGCTTGGGGAGGCAGAGACATAGGTCCCGGGCGCTGCAGCGAGAATGGGATGGGTAGAATCACCTGGCTCTCGTGGATCCACCTTGCGTCCTGACTTCTTCGCCAACCAAGCAGACCAGCGTGGCCACCAGGATCCCTCGTGGAATTCTGCACCTGCATACCAACCATCGGCGTGCTGCTTTAGATCGGTGTTGGTGTAATGACCATACTTCTTCTTGCTCGGCGGGTTTACGATCCCTGCGATATGGCCCGATTGTGACAGAACAAAGGTCTTCGACCGGCTGCCCATCTGACGCACACCTTCATAGCTCGCCTTCCAGGCCGCGATGTGATCAGTCTCGCAGGCAATCGCGAAGAGCGGCGTTTTCACCTCGCCGATCTTCACGGTCTCACCACAGATCTGGAACCCCGCGGAGGCAAAGCGATCTTCCATGCAAAGGCCGCGCAGATACTCCATCGACATCTTGGCGGGCAGATTGGTGCCATCGCCGTTCCAATAAAGCAGATCGAAAGCAGGCGGTGTATCGCCGAGCATGTAGCTTTTGATCGCGGGCCCATAGATCAGGTCATTGGAGCGCAGATAAGAAAACGTCCGCGACATGAAGAAACTGTCGAGGATGCCGTGCTGCGTCACCTCACGCTCGATCCCGCTTAGGAAATCATCGTCGAGAAAGACCCCAATCTCACCTTGATCAGAGAAATCCGTCAGCGTCGTGAAGAAGGTGGCACTATTGACCGAGGTATCTCCACGCTTTGCCAACAGCGCCAGCGTAAGTGCAAGCGTGGTGCCAGCGATACAGTAGCCGATGGTGTTCACTTTGGGCTGACCAGTGATCCCTTTGACCTGTTCGATGGCGGTCAAATAGCCCTCGGTCACATAGTCATCCATGCTGACATCGGCGTAGCTGGCATCCGGGTTTTTCCAGCTGACGACAAACAGCGTGAACCCCTGATCTACGATCCATTTGATCAGTGAGTTCTTCTCCCTGAGATCGAGAATGTAGAATTTGTTGATCCAGGGCGGGAACAGGATGAGAGGAGTCGCGTGGACCTTTTCGGTGGTCGGCGTGTACTGGATCAGCTCGATCAGCCGATTGCGATAGACAACGGCCCCGGGTGTCGTGGCCAAGTTTTCCCCCACATGGAACGCATTGGGGTCGGCCAATGTCGGCAGGAGTTCTCCGCCCCGCGCTTCGATATCTTGAACTAGGTTTTCCAAACCATCGACCAGGGACTGTCCGTTGGTCTCCACTGCTTTTTCCAAAGCATCAGGATTGGTCGCCAGAAAATTCGTGGGCGCGAACATATCCATGATCTGACCGGTGAAAAACTCCAGGCGCTGCTTGTCCTTGGGGTCGAGATCTTCGATGTCATCTACCGCCTGCGCCACGGCCTCTGACGTCATCAAGTAATTTTGCTTTATGAAATTAAAATATGGATGCGTCTTCCACATGGGATTTGAAAAGCGCCGGTCCTCGGGCGTCGGATCTTCTGGCGCTTCGAGCTTTCCTTTGCTCAAAACTTGTTGCGCTTCGACATAATGTTTGAGGAGCTTGCCCCAATAGGCGACCTGATGCTCCATTATTCGGGTGGGATTATGAACAAAAGTCGTCGCATAAGCCGAGGCGGCCTTGGCAAAAAACTCTTGTCCAGGGGCTTGCAAATTAGGATCAATCTGCTTTTTCGAGGACATCGCCGTTACCAAACGCTGCGACAATTCCTCAATCTTAGCGACATTTGCATTGAGTTTTTCGAGATTAGCGCTGGCGTCACTATCGTCTGTTGTCATGGCGCTTGTTCCCCCCTACGGTCGCGCTGGTTCACGTTAGCGTCGCTGCTCCGCGCGAGCCAAGCGACGAATTGTTCCGGTGCGGGCCGGAGTCAGGAGACCCGATGCGCTACATTATGACCTACGACCTGATGGAAACCATGCGCAACACCAATCAGTGGCTGGGGGCGACAGCGCTGGCCTTTGGATCCTACCCGCAGACCGGTCTCATTCCTTTGCCAACTTACCGCCTGATCGCTGCCTGGGGAGAGGTCACAGAGCGCAGCTTTTCCCGCATGATCGCCAAGCCCGACTGGGGTATCCAAGCGGTGGTGAGCGATGATGGCCGCGATCATCTGGTCAATCAGCGCCGCCCAATCGAAGGTCCGTTTTGCGATCTGTTGCAATTTGAGGTCCAGGGCCGCACGCCGCGGCCGCGTCGTGTTCTCTTGGTGGCACCAATGTCGGGGCACTACGCAACGCTTCTGCGGTCGACCGTGGTCAGTCTCTTGCCCGATTGCGAAGTCTTCATCACCGATTGGCACAACGCCCGCGACATCCCGGTTTCCGCCGGCAAGTTCGATATCGAAGATTACACGCTGCAACTGGCGCAGTTCATCGAATATCTTGGGCCAGATATTCACGTGATCGCGGTCTGCCAACCGGCGCCCCTTGCGCTTGCGGCGACAGCCTATCTGGCCAAGCGGAAGCCCGACGCTCAACCCGCGAGCTTGACCTTGATCGGGGGCCCGATCGATCCCGATGCGGCGGCGACCGAGGTGACCGATTTTGGCCGTCGGATCACAATGGGTCAGCTTGAAGAGATCGCCATACAGCAGGTCGGTTTCAAATACGCAGGCGCAGGTCGCATGGTGTATCCGGGGCTCCTGCAGCTATTGTCGTTCATGTCGATGAATGCCGAGCGCCATAGCGAGGCGTTTTTCAACCAGATCATTCGCACCGCCAAGGGTGAGGCCTCTGACCATGACCATCATAACCGGTTTTATGACGAGTATCTTGCGGTGATGGACATGCCGGCGGAGTTCTACCTGTCCACCGTCGAACGCATTTTTAAGAACCTGGAGATCGCCCGGAACGAATTCGTCGTAAACGGCGAGCATGTGGATATCGGCGCGATCACCACGGTCGCGGTCAAAGTTGTCGAAGGCGAAAAAGACGACATATCGGCCCCGGGCCAATGTCTTGCAGCACTCGATTTGCTGACCGGATTGCCGGACGCGAAAAAGGCCAGCCATCTTGAACCTGGCGCCGGGCACTACGGCATTTTCGCAGGCAAAAGCTGGCGGAGTAATATTCGCCCATTGGTACTGGAATTTATCGACGCCAACAGCTCCGCCGAATTGAACAAAGAAGGCAGCGCGCTCGCGGGCGAATAATCGTTAAGCTTCGTCTGGGTCGCTTGCGCCCAAAATCTGAACCCAAACCGCCAATTCGTCCCAAAGCGTCCATTCGCGCCGCACACCGCGCGGGCCAAATTCGACATGGGTCATGCCGGTGATGCGGACCCATCGGTGGCTCGGTGTGCCGAACGCCCCCCAGCCTTCATGGTAGCCGCTGAGGCTCCAGCGGAGCGCGGCGCGCGGCGGCATCAATGGCTCCTCAAACCCCATGGCTTGATGAATTTCAAACGCCGCGCCGGGAAAGGCTGCGCGAAGCGGCAACCAATGGTTTTCGGCCTCGGCCACGCATTCAATCTCAATCCCAGCAGGATAGCTGAGCGCACATGCCGGATCGTACTCCGCGGGCACGGCGGAGAACTCTGCATCCATCACGCGCGACACAAGATCGGAGAGTTTCTCCGCCCAAGGGGAAACTGTCGGTACTGGTTCCGCCACCTGCCACTCGCCTGAGGGGGACTCAAACACGGCCTCCACGTCCCCCAGACATTTCTGCGCCCAGTCTTGTGGCGAATGACCCATCTGACGCAGGATCGCCCCGCTGTCGGAAATGCGCCATTCCTCGATCACGCCATTCGCGCCGACCAAAGCATCCGACATTGCACGGTACCGCAGGCGCGTGCCTGTCGCAGGACCAAAAGCGCCGCCACCGCTATGGGTGGCAAGGCTCAGCATCCGTTGGCTCAACGCCAATGGGCCCCGGTCTGGATGGCTACACATCGTGTCCTCGGGCAGGATCCTCAGGTCTGGAAAGGCGTGAATATCTTCCATCGCCGTTGCAATCACCGCCCGTCGCCCCAAAACCTGGCCCATGGGGCGATGGACAAGAACCTCATCGTCATAGCGCTCTGCGATTCCTGGCGCCAGAGACCGAGATTGCCAAATTTTTTCAGTGCTTTCGACGATCCAAGCTTTCACGCCTTCAGTCTGAGTGAGCGGCTCTGACATGTGTACGGATCACCTTGCTGCCACAGGACGCAGCAAGCGTGAAAGACCGCAAATCTTTGCATACTTGGTTCGACGCCCACACACGTTCAGCGGTCGCGGAGATGTCACGGTGATTTGGAACAAAACGATTCAATCCGAACTGATTCTCGGGTCAGACTATGGGCTCATGCGCTAAAGCCGCTTTAATCTGTCCCAAAATGTTCTCTCTTTACGAGACCAAATGGCTATCCGGGATGAGGATAAAACCGGCGGAAGGATCGACAGTGAGCCCCGCACGAAACCTAGTAAGAGTAAGCGCCATAGATCTTTGTAAGATCGCCTGCCCAGTCTTGCTCGTATCTCGCCAAAAGCTCATCAGCAGGGGTTGCGCCTGTGTCCACACTTTCATGGAGGGCGTTCAGGAAATGGGTCTCGTCCTGGATCAATCCGCCCGCACCCGGAATAGCGCGCGCTGCAAGCCCCGCATCGGCGATGGCCAAAACCTCGCGCGCAAGGTCCTGCATTCGTATTCCGTTGACCTCTGCCTGCAACGCGTTTTTGGAGGCTGCGACGCGCCACGCCTCACGGGTCTCGGCATCCCAGGATTTGGCCAAATCCCAGGCCGCATCAAGCGCGGATTGATCATAGGTCAAACCCACCCAAAGCGCAGGCAGCGCGCAAAGCCGCCGCCATGGGCCGCCATCTGCCCCCCGCATCTCGATGAATTTCTTGATCCGTGCCTCAGGGAAAATGGTGGTCAAATGATCCGCCCAATCACTGAGAGTTGGGATCTCGCCTGGCAGAGCTGGCAAATTGCCATCCAAAAAATCCCGAAAAGACTGCCCGCGCGCATCGATATACACGCCATCTCGAAAGACAAAGTACATCGGGACGTCCAGCGCGTAATCGACCCATGCGTCGAAGCCAAAACCAGCCTCAAAGACAAAGGGCAACATACCCGTACGATCGGGATCAAGATCACGCCAAACGCGGCTGCGCCAACTGCGGTAGCCGTTGGGTTTCCCCTCCAAGAAGGGAGAATTTGCAAACAGCGCCGTGGCCACCGGCTGCAATGCCAGCGCCACGCGGAGCTTCTTGACCATATCGGTCTCTGACGCGAAATCGAGGTTCACCTGCACCGTACAGGTCCGGTACATCATGGTTTTGCCCATGGTGCCGACACGGTCCATGTAGTCGGTCATCAACGCGTATCGCCCCTTGGGCATCACTGGCATGTCGTCGTGACGCCAAATCGGTGCCGCGCCAAGTCCGATAAAACCCGCACCGATGCCTCCCGCCACGGACTGAACCTCACGCAGATGGACATTCACTTCGTCACAGGTCTCATGGATGTTTTGCAGCGGAGCGCCGGAAAGCTCCAACTGTCCACCGGGTTCGAGGCTCACATTGGCGCCATCCTTGGTGAGCCCGATGATATTGCCGCCTTCCATTAACGGCAGCCACCCGTAGCGATCCCGCAGACCTTCCAAGATCGCTCGGATCGAACGTGTGCCGTCATATGGCAGAGGTTTTAGCGTATCGATGCAATAGCCGAATTTTTCATGCTCCGTCCCGATGCGCCATTCATCTTTGGGCTTGCAGCCAGCGGCAAGATACTCAGCCAGCTGATCACGATGCTCGATTGGGCCGCCGCCCGATTGTGGGATGGACATGAAAAAAGCGGCTCCGTTGGCTCGTTGCGCCCTGAGACCTGTGGCGAATTTTAGCTGGTGTCAACTAAGCCAAAGTGCTGAGGTCGCCGCCAAAGCGTGGTCGGCGCGCCACGGGGGTGATCGCGCAAGGCCAACAGGTGCTGCATATCAAGGCCGGGAAGTTGCTCAAACACGTCAAAGAGTTGATCTGCCCCAGCGGCGGTGACCGGAATGTGAAGCGGCGCGCCGTTTTCATGGGCGAAGACCCAGACCGGCGGGGATGACCGAGGATCAAATCTGAGCTCTGTCAACAAATCGTGCGCCACGGTGCCACCATCCAAGGGTCCATAATAGGAAATCTGACCTTCGGTGACTGACACAACGCCTGGTCCTTCGCCCGCGCCTGCCCGGAACCGACCGCGTTGGATCCCCGCCGCAGCAAGAGCGAGCCCAGCGACCAAGCCAATCCACCCCAGAATACTCAGGATACCGCTCGCCCCGAGCCCGGCCCACAGCCCCAGAAGCGCAAGCCCAAGCCCGCTGAGAGTTTCCCGCCAGCGCCGCGCCGATTGAATCAGTTCAGGTCGTATCATTCGCGCCAGTCCCCGAACTGAGCCTGCCAAAGGCTCATCGCAGCCACCGCCGCTGTGTCGGCGCGCAAGATCCGAGGCCCGAGGCTGATCGGTACCGACTGCGGCATCGCCAGCAAACGGTCGCGTTCGGCGGGGCTAAATCCGCCTTCTGGTCCGATCAATATCGCCCAGGGCCCGGGGCCGGACTGAAGTGCGGCAAAATCGGTGCCTGCGCCGACGCGGGTTTCGTCGCAAAACAATAGATGACGCTCCGTCGGCCAGACCTCAAGCGCAGCGCTCAATCGGTTGAGCTCTGCGACTTCAGGCACGTAGGTTCCGCCGCATTGTTCAGCGGCCTCAATGGCATGGGCGCGCAATCGTTCCGCTTTCACGCGTTCTGCATTGGTGTGGTCGGTCTGAACCGGCAATATACGGGCCGCTCCCAATTCAGCGGCTTTCTCTACAATGAAATCCGTGCGTGTTTTTTTGATCGGCGCGAAAAGAAGCCACAGATCCGGCGGCATGTGCAAAGGTTTGGTCTGGGCCAAGCACTGCGCCTCACCTGTCCGCTTGGCTGCCTCGGTAATCTCCGCCGCCCATTCGCCCGCACGCCCATTGAAAAGCGCGATGTGATCGCCCAGGCCCAGCCGCATCACTCCAAAGAGATAATGCGCCTGCGCGCGGTCGAAACGAACGCTCTGGTCCGCCCCCAACGGCTGGTCTACAAACATTCTGATCTTAGGGGCATCCATAGGAGCCGTGATATGTCCGGGACCGCTGAAACGCCAGAGGGTCAGGTCGCAGATGCGGTCAAAGGAAATTGGGTCGACCAATGGGCGCCAGCCCGGTCACGCCCGTATTTGCGCTTGAGCCGCGCTGACCGTCCCATTGGCACTTGGCTGCTGTTGATCCCCTGTTGGTGGGGGCTGCTTTTGTCCGCGGCCACTCATGGTGGTTTGGGCTGGCACGGCCTCTGGATTGGGATCGGTTGCGCTATCGGCGCTTGGCTGATGCGCGGCGCCGGCTGCACCTGGAATGACATCACCGACAGCGACTTCGATGCGCAAGTTGCGCGCACACAATCGCGCCCCATCCCATCGGGTCAAGTCACTGCCAGGTCCGCCTTTATATGGGCCTGCGTCCAATCTTTGCTCGCCTTTGGCATTCTCTTGACCTTCAATCTCAACGCAATCTTGCTTGGCATCGCATCACTGATCCCTGTTGCGATCTATCCCTTTGCCAAGCGGTTCACCTGGTGGCCGCAGGTTTTTCTGGGCATTGCGTTCAATTGGGGCGCGCTTCTCGCCTGGACCGCCCATGGCGGTGGTCTCGCGGTGCCAGCGGTTTTGCTTTACCTAGGGGGCATTGCATGGACACTGTTCTATGACACGATCTATGCCCATCAAGACACTGAAGATGACGCATTGATCGGGATCAAATCGACCGCGCGGCTTTTTCAGGACCGCACCCCGCAATGGCTTTGGCGCTTCCATATCGCGACGGTCTTTCTTTTGGCCCTCGGCACAGGGATTGCATTTGGTCCCGATGCCGCAACGCTTCCTTTGGTGCTCGGTCTTACCGGGGTCCTCGCCATGGGGCTCCATATGTCTTGGCAAATGCGCCAGCTTGATACCAATAATCCCGAAAGCTGTATGAGGATCTTCCGCTCAAACCGCGACGCGGGGCTGCTGCTGGCGCTCTTTTTCCTGCTTGCCCTTTTGGCATGATTGCAACTCGCGGTCGCGCTCAGTAGAGACATCCCACCAAAACCAGCGGCCCAAATCGAATGCGTCCAGTCTATCAGACCAGCCTCTATGCCCTCACGCTCGCCGCTGCTGCGGTGGGAGCTTATTTCCTCGCTGAAAAAGCAACCGAAGAGCTTGAGGCAAGGACCGGTTCTGCCATTCGAGGGGCGCTGAGCAAAAACGACATCGGATGGGCGTGGGTGGAGATCGACGGGATGTTGGCAAGGTTGCATGGCCCTGCCCCAGATGAGGCCGCGCGTTTTCGGGCGCTCGCCATCGCAGGCGAAGTGCTGAACCCTTTGAACCTGCGCGATGAGATGACGGTGGAGTTGCCGCGCGCGACGACCGATACCGCCTTTCGGCTAGAGATCTTGCGCAATGGCGACAGTATCCTTGTCCACGGGCTTGCCCCAGAGGACGGTATTCCCGAACTCGCCGTTCGATCCTCGTCTGAGGACGGTGAGATTGAACTTCTCGACTTGGTCGCACGCAGCAGCGATCCGCTGCCACCGAATTGGGAAGAGACTGTGGCCCTCGCCTCTGAGGTTGTTGCGGCGCTCGAAACTGTACGGGTCATTGCGACACCCGAGCATCTCGAGGTCGACGGGATCGCGCCAGATCGCATCACAGCGCTTGGACTGGAACAACGACTGGGCAGCGCGCCTGTGCCGACCGATATCGCGATCATGCTGCCGCGCCCAGTACTATCGCCCTTTATGACCCGTTTCACACTTGATGAGGCCGGCGGACGCCTAGAAACTTGCGCCGCCGAGAGCGAAATTGGCCTTACAAAAATCCAAGCGGCTGCTAAGGTCGCGGGCTCTACCGAGGACACCGCCTGCACTATTGCTCTCGGTGCGCCCGATCCAGCGTGGAGCGATACTGTTACCCGCGCAATCAATCTGCTCGATATCTTGGGCCATGGCACTGTTACGCTGTCCGATCTTTCCATCTCCTTCAATTTGTCGCCCGAGGCAGCAGGCCATACCGATTACGACCTCTACATGTCGGACTTCGAAGAGGCGCTTCCAGAGATCTATGAGCTTTCGGTGTCGCGCCGCGATGGGGATGGCGCAGGCGGGGCTGATGACCTTAGGTTAACCGCGACCCGCAGCCCGGAGGGGCTGGTTCATATCCGCGGTCCTGTGGGGCCGTTGGACTCGCGCACAATCGTTGAAACGCTCGCCCAAGCACGGTTCGGCGCTGATCACCTTCATACATCGTTGAAACCAGCGACAGCCCTGCCCGGAGATTGGCCGGTGCAGGTCATGGCTGCCGTGGACGCGCTTGCAGCGCTCGACACCGGAGCGGTCACCCTAACGCCCTCGATGATCACCGTGCGCGGCAGCACCGGAAATCCCGACACCGAAGAAGCGATCGCGCGCGGTTTGACAGAAACCTTCGGCGCCGATCTCGCCTACAGTTTCGACATAGAGTACAAAGAAGCGCTGGATCCGCTGATCATCGCTCAGGGCCCCACTCCTGAAGACTGCGTGGCGCAGATCAACGGGGTGCTGGAGGAAAACGATGTGAGTTTCGCGCCAGGCTCGGTGGAGATCGACGCGGCAGGGCTCGATACCGTAGGCACTATTGCAAACATCTTGCGCGACTGTGCCGAAGTAGCAATGGAGATCGAGGGTCACACCGATAGCCAGGGCCGCAAAGAGATGAACCAATCGCTCAGCCAAGCGCGCGCGGACGCAGTTCTGAACGCACTTATGGCGCGACGGGTTTTGACCGGCAATCTGACGGCGGCAGGCTACGGCGAAACGCAGCCTATTGCCGATAACAGCACCGCTGAGGGACGCGAAGCCAATCGCCGGATCCGCTTTAGTTTGGCCGATAACAGCGCCGCTGAGATCGAGGTGTCGGACGACAATACCACAGCAGAGGCCGAAAACGATGGATAGAGGGCAAGTTATCCTAGCCCTCGCGGCGCTGCTGTTTGGCTGTTTTGTCTTGGGCTTTCTGACCCATTGGGTGGTCACGCGTCTGTCGCGGGTGTCGCATCGCGACCTCGACCAATTGGACAGCATGGCAGAGGAACTGCACACCGCAGAGCATGTCCGGGACCAGGCCGTGTCAGAGCGCCAACAGATCGAACAAGAAGCACAACGCATGATCGTGCAGCTTCAGGCAGAGCTCGGCGCAGCTATGGATGGGCTTCGAGAGGCCCGGGCCGAGGCGGAAGAACTGCGCAACTATATCGCCGAAGAAAACATTGGTCAGCGGTGACGCCTCCGCATCCAGGGTCTGGGAAAGGACTGCATCGATGACAGGTTCTGTCTTAATTGCGCCGTCGATATTGGCGGCAGATTTCGCCGCCTTCGGGGCGGAATGCGAAGCGATCGAGGCTCAGGGCTGCGACTGGGTGCATATAGATATCATGGATGGACACTTCGTGCCGAACCTCACTTTTGGCCCTCCGATGTGCGCCGCGCTGCGCCCGCATATCAAGACAGTGATGGACGTGCATTTAATGATCGCGCCGGTCGACCCCTATATCGATGCCTTCGCGAATGCCGGTGCCGATATCATCACCGCCCATGTCGAAGCAGGACCGCATATCCACCGCACACTTCAGGCCATCCGCGCCGCGGGTTGCAAAGCCGGTCTGGCGATCAATCCCGGCACCCCCGCGGAAGCAGCGCGTCCCCTTCTGGACGATATTGACCTGATCTGTGTGATGACGGTGAACCCAGGCTTTGGCGGGCAAAAGTTCATCCCATCACAATTTGAAAAGATCGCGACTTTTCGCGCAATGATTGGGGACCGTCCGATTCATATCGAAATCGATGGTGGAGTGTCGCTTGAGACCGCTCCCAAATGCACAGCCGCCGGGGCGGATGTACTGGTCGCAGGCTCCTCGCTCTTTAAAGGCGGCTCAGTCACCAACCCGGGTCCGTATGGGGCCAACATTCGCGCCCTGCGCGAAGCCGCCGAACGCGGTCTGACCCAAGCGGAATAGTCACACGGGCCCAGCCGAAATGACTCAGCTTAGCACTGCCATCGTCTTTGACCTCGATGGCACTTTGATCGACAGCGCCCCAGATCTGCACGCTGCGGGGCTCTTGATGCTTCAGGAAACCGGTCTGCCACCGGTCACCCTTGAACAGACCATCAGCTTTATCGGTCAGGGGGCGCCGAAACTGGTGGAACGGATGATCCGTGCCAGCGGCGGCGATGTCGCCCAGAAGGATCAGTTTTTTGCACGCTATATGGAGCACTATAACCACGATCCAGTGAGCAGGTCTGCGCTTTTTCCCGGTGTGGCGGAAACGCTTGACGCGCTCTATGGGGCGGGTCATCGGCTTGCGATCTGCACCAATAAGCCCGAAGCGCCAGCCAAGATCAT
>JBCDGN010000042.1:0-32057 GCA_038751255.1 Pseudomonadota bacterium | reverse complement strand
GCATGGGAAGAGATCTGGGAAGAAGTTTCCGGCATGGGCCTGAACAGCTAGGCCCTCCGCCTCCGGCAAGCCTTTGCAGCACGCCGCAGATCGACCGCCGAAAAGCCCCAAAGCGCAGCCCCCGGCTGCGCTTTTGCTTGCACCCACACCCCTTCAGACGCCCGACACTGCGAGGTGGCGGATCCTGTCCAAATCAACAGCGGGTAGAGATGTCACGTCTGCCAAACCGTCACCCATCCCGATGCATTGGGCGTTCGGAGACGCCAGCAAGAAAAGCCTTGCGCACTCCCTACAAGCGGACCGCTCGATCCGATCTCCCCACAATGCCCCAACACACATCTTGAGCAGCAGCCCCAACCTGCACCAGAAGTCTTTCACCCCCCCCAAAAAAACCACGCGGGGCGGTTTGAAGCAAAGTCAGGAAATGTGGACTTTGCCACGCTTCGCACGCGTGGATTGAGCGGCCTCTATAGGCATTGCTCACGCCGTACGGATCAGAGTGTCCTTTCCACAATGCATTGCACCTCAATTCCTTGGGAACCGCGCGTGTTTTGGGGATGGTAGAGGCAACTGAATTTTGGAGAGACGGGAAGGGCAGATGCCAAACACCAAGAACTTCAACAATTGATTTGACGACCATGATGTCGGCGCCAAGAATGGCGGAATGAAGCGCATCGCCTCACTTCTGTTGGCCGTATTCCTTTCCACCGAGGCATCAGCGGATGGGATTGAGGTCGACTTGGAACTCGTTTTGATGGTCGACGTGTCGCGGTCGATGACCGAGCGCGAGTTGGAGATCCAAAGGAGAGGATACGCCGCCGCGCTTCGTTCAGAGGCGGTCTACGAGGCCGTTCAGTCCGGATTGCTGCAGCGTGTGGCGCTGAGCTATGTCGAGTGGTCGAGCACACAGAAAGTCATCGTCGATTGGCGTGTGCTTGAGAAACCCTCTGACCTTCAAAGCTTTGCGAGCGCGCTGACAGCGACATTCAATCCCGTGCTCAGGCGAACGTCTATTTCGGAAGCCCTGATCTTTGGAGCACAGTCGATTGAGCGCAACACTTACGACGGACTGCGCAAGGTGATCGATGTTTCCGGCGATGGCCCGAACAATCTTGGGCGTCCGGTTACTACGGCGCGGGATCGGGTTTTGGCAAAGGGAATTGTGATCAACGGCCTGCCGCTTATGACCCGCGAGGGTATGGGCAGCCAGTGGCATTTGGACGATCTCGACGACTACTACCGCAGCTGCGTTGTCGGCGGACCTGGGGCGTTTGTCATCCCGGTCTTGGACTGGTCGGACTTCGCAGAAGCCGTCAAACGCAAACTCATTCTGGAAATTGCTGCAGCGCCAAGCGAGCCGCAGCTACATCACGCACAGTATACCCCACGGGCTCCCTACGACTGCATGATTGGCGAGAAGATATGGGAAGATCTTCGCAGAACGTGGGACACACCGTGATCCATCGCTTCTAAAGCGACTTGGAATACCGGAGTGAGACGTTTTTTGCGCGGCCCGGTCTGCGGGATCGATCGCGCCAATCATCAATAGCCGGTCATTTGCCGTCAGACACTAACATCGAAAGCCAGGGACCAAAGTTCTCGCCTGTCTTGGCCGATAAAGAGATCACCGTCGCGTTTGGGTTCACCTCGGCAATGTTGCGCCGGCAAGAAGCCTCATCGAACTCGACGACTTCAGAGATGTCGATTTTATTGATGAGAACAGTTTCCGCGGCGCGAAACATGTGCGGGTATTTGAGAGGTTTATCCTCACCTTCAGTGGTCGAAATCACCGCCACTTTCATTTTTTCGCCGAGATCGAACATCGACGGGCAGACCAGGTTGCCCACATTCTCGATCAGCAACAGCGCGCCAGGCACGGGGTCAAGTTGGTCGACGGCATCCGCGATCATATCGGCTTCCAAATGGCATCCGGCGCCTGTGTTGATCTGCAGCGCCTTGGCACCCGCATCGCGCACCCGTTCCGCATCGTTTGATGTCATCTGATCGCCTTCGATCACGTAGATTGCGCGCTCGCTGGCAAGGTCGCGGATGGTGCGTTCGAGCAATGTGGTCTTGCCCGCACCGGGCGAACTGACCAAGTTGAGGGCAAGAACGCCGCGGCCTTCGAACCAGCCCCGGTTTCGCGCCGCGATCTGATCGTTTTTGGATAATATGGCTTGTTCCAGTGAAATGACTTCGCCGCTTGGACTGTGGATATGCGGCGTGTCTTGGCCCTCATGGGGGGGGTGCGCAGGGTGATGGTCGTGATGATGCCGATGCGGATCTGAGTTGTGTTCCTGCAGTAAACCGCCTTGGCGGATCAGTGTCTTATCGCCCGTCTCAGGATCAATCAGAGTCACGTCATTGGCTTTGTCGGCGCAACCACAGATTCCACACATTATGCCATCTCCCCAAATTCGAATTCTTTGATCAGAAATGTGTCGCCTTCGGCAGCGACAATTTCCAGGGTTGCGCCGTTGAGCGGTCCGTCTTCTGTGACGATATCCCAGCAGAACTGCAGCGCCTTGGTTTCAACACAGGCCAGAGGGCCAATCGCCAGCTTTACACGGGCAACCGGATTGCCATCCGCGGCTTCGGAAACGATGGACACGATGTTTCGGCTGAGACCCAATTCATGCATGGATGAGCCCACCAAAGGCGAGTGGTGCGGTTTCTGACATCAGAAGTGCTCCGATCACCATTGCCACCAGTCCCGCCATCGCGATGAGGCCGCGATGCAGATACGTGGCGCTGCGCTCAGCAAATCGCAACGGCCAATAGACCACAAAGCTCAGCAATCCCATGCCAAGGATTGAGCCGATGCCGAATACGAGCACATATCCCAGGGCCAATGCTGGTGACTGAGTGCCTGCCGCTGCAAGCGCCAAGAGCCCGGCAGAGCCTGCCATCCCGTGGATCAGTCCGACGACCAATGGGGCGATCAGTCCTTTCTTGGGATGATTATGGCTGTGTGGATCCTGACCATGGGAGACTTGCGCCGATCTATGCGAATGGGCGTGAAAATGGGCTTTGGACTGACCTTCATGCGTGTGCAGATGGAAATGTACCCGGTCGCGCCAGACACGCCACAGAACATGTGCACCGAGCCCGACAAGCATCGCTCCCACGGCAAATTCCAGTTGTGCCTCTCGTGACGCGGCCAACTGGCTGCCCAAGATCAACACAGCCCCGCAAATGAGAAAAAGAGTGATCGTATGCCCCGCGCCCCAGGCACATCCCCGCAAGGTGAGTGCCCTCAAGCCGCGTGACTTGTCCTTTGCAGCAAGCCCACCCATCGCCGCCAGGTGGTCCGCCTCAAAGGCATGGCCCATACCGATCAGAAACCCGAGACCGAGAAACCCAAGCATCAGCAAATCCTCGGCAATTGCTCGCCCACCAGCATGTCGACAATGCGCCCGCCGCCAAACAGGGTCTGCATCACCACGCGTTTGGGATGGGCCGTTGTCACTTTGCCAATGATCACTGCATCTTTGCCCGCATCAGTAGCACGCATGGCAGCAAGGGCGGCCTCGGCCTCGTCCTCTGAAACAAACAAGACCAGCGTGCCTTCATTGGCGAGGTATAAGGGATCGAGACCCAGAATTTCGCACACGCCCTTCACCTCAGTGCGCAGCGGCAGAGCGCTCTCGTCGATCTCGATGCCACACATCGCAGCCTCGGCAATCTCGTTGAGCGCTGAGGCCAGACCACCGCGGGTGGCATCTCGTGCCGCGCGCACATCGACGGCGTCGCAGACTGCCATCATAAGCTCATGCAAAGGCTGGCAATCACTTGGGATTTCAACGCTCAGGGCCATATCGCCCCGCGCCGCCAAAATCGCCGCGCCATGATCGCCCAGAACACCGTTGACGATTGCGACATCCCCGGGCCTGACGCGCGCGGCGTTAAGGTAACGGCCAGCAGGAATGACGCCCACGCCAGAGGTGGTGATAAAGACACCATCGGCCGAGCCTTTCTCAACGACTTTGGTATCGCCAGTGACAATCCGTACATCTGCCGCATCAGCTGCCGCGCGCATTGACGCCACGATCCGGCGTAAGAGCGTCAAGTCGGTGCCCTCTTCGATCACAAACGCAGCAGAAAGCCAGAGTGGTTTCGCACCACCGACAGCAAGGTCGTTGACGGTCCCACACACAGCGATTTTGCCGATATCGCCGCCGGGAAACTCCAGCGGCGAAACAACAAACCCATCGGTGGTAAAGGCCAATTTCGAACCCGGTTCGCCAAGGGCGGCATGGGTAAGCCGCGCCTGATCTTCCATCCCGTCCGGCTCGAACGCGGAGACGAAAACATCTTCGATCAAATCCCGCATCGCTTTGCCGCCCGCGCCATGGGCCAGCGTGACGGTATCTGTTTTCATCCGGCGCATGTGCTGGTTCATTCGGCAGGTTCCAGTTCAACAGCGCCATATTGGTGATAAGCCGCGCACGCGCCTTCAGAGGATACCATGAGCGCCCCGAGTGGTATCTCCGGTGTGCAGCCTTTGCCGAATTGCGGGCATTGGTGCGGCTTTAGGCGTCCGGTCATCACATCCCCGCAAGCGCAGCCCTCGGGCTCTGGCACAACTCGGGCGACACCCTGCCCGTAGCCTACGCCGAACTTTTCCTCGGCGTCAAAGCCCGCATACTTTTCACGGATCCGGAGGCCAGAGCTGTCGATCTCTCCCAGGCCCCGCCACTCGAAGGTCGGGCGCGGTTCATAGACATCCTCGCAAGCTGCAATCGACACAGCGTTGCCGTCATCAGGCACGACGCGCGAATATTGGTTTTCCACCTCAGAGCGTCCGTCTCGGATTTGCTCGAGCACCATGAGGACCGATTGCAACAAGTCGATCGGCTCAAACCCGGCCACCACGATCGGCTTGCGATAGTCTCGTGCGATAAATCGGTAGGGCTCGATCCCAATCACCATGGAGACATGGCCCGGCCCAACAAAGCCATCAAGGATCATATGGGGGTCATCGAGCAGGACCTTGATTGGAGGAGGCACGTTGATGTGATTGCAGAAGACAGAGAAATTCGTGAGATCTTCCGCTGCTGCTTGCTGGATCGAAAGGGCGGTCGACGGTGTTGTCGTCTCAAACCCCAACCCGAAAAATACCACTTCGCGGTCTGGATTGCGCCGTGCCAGTTCCAGCGCGTCAAGTGGGGAATAGACCATCCGAATATCAGCGCCATCCGCCTTGGCCTGCAACAGGGATTTTTTGGTCCCGGGCACGCGCATTGCGTCGCCAAAAGTGGTAAAGATCACCTCTGGACGCTCGGCCAATTCGACGCATTCATCCACCCGGCTCATCGGCAGAACACAAACTGGGCAGCCTGGCCCATGAATGAATTCCAGGCCTTCCGGGGTCAGCTTGTCTAGGCCATAGCGAAAGATCGCATGGGTATGGCCGCCGCAGATCTCCATGATATGCACCGGTTCGTCTTTGGTCGCGCCGATCTCAGCGATGACTTTTGAGATCTCAGCCAAAAGGCCCTTCGCCGCCTTTGGGTCGCGGAACTCTTCTGCATACTTCATGACACACGCTCCATCATCGACTGGCTGGCACGCATAGCTTCGATCTCTTCCTGGGCCTCGCCAAGCATCTTGAGGACCTCCATCGTTTTGGCGGCCTCTTCTTCATTGATCCGGCTCATGGCAAACCCAACATGAATCAGGGCCCAGGCGCCGATCAGGTCCTCGACAGGCGCGTCACCGGCAATGCAGGCGACATTGACCTCGCGCCGCACACCCGAGACATCGGCGATGGCCAATTTCTTCTCCGCCGAAGAGATCGCGACAATCTGGCCAGGAATACCCAGACACATGCTTCATCCTCCCTCTTTTAGATGCGCAAGGCCGACAACCGCCTGCCCAAGCGACAACCCGCCATCATTGGCAGGAACATTTTTGTGGATCAGGGCGGTGAGCCCGAGCTCTTGAATTTCGTGCCGTACCAAACGCGTAAGCATTGCATTCTGAAAGCAACCGCCGCTCAACGCGACGGTGTCGATGCCGCTCTCAGTGGTGTGGCGCCGGATCATTTGACCGATCGCTTTCGCCAACCCGCGGTGAAAGCGCGCCGAGACCACCCCAACAGGCGTTTTCAGGAGAAGATCGCCCAGCATGGCACGCCATACAGCAAGTGGCTCAATATATGGCAGGCCATTGCCGCCCATCAGTGGGATCGTAAACGGATACGCCAGGTCTTCGGGTTCGTTCAAAGCCTCGGCGTCAAGCGCCGCCTCGAACGCCATTGCTGCCTGTCCTTCATAGCTCTGCCGATCCCAAGCCAATCCCGCGATGGTGGCCGCAGCGTCAAACAGACGGCCACAGGATGACGACAGAGGGCTGTTCGTGCCCGAGGCGCGCATCGCATCAAGCTCGGTCCGAGGTGCCGCTTCGAGACGTTTCATCAGGTCGAGATCACAGAAGTTCATCCAAAGCTCGGCCCAGCTCATTTCGGCCGTCAGATGCGCATAGGCGTTCCGCCAGGGGTCTCGCACCGCGGCGGTGCCGCCAAGAAGGGGGACGGGTTTCAGATGCCCCACGCGGCGATAGCCCCTGTAATCGGCAATCATAAACTCGCCGCCCCAAATCGTGCCGTCGTCGCCTAATCCAAGACCGTCCATGGCGACGCCCAAGACAGGAGACGCGTCGAGGGCACATTCGTTATCGGCAAGACACGCGGCGATATGGGCATGGTGATGCTGAACTTCGATAACTGGAGTATCACCCGCGATCTCATAGCCGCGCTTGGTTGATAGATACTCAGGATGTGCGTCTACGATGATGGCGTCGGGCACATGGTCATAGAAACCGCGGTAGAGCGTGAGACTGCGCGCCGTTTCTTCAAAGGTCGCGGCATCTTCCAGATCGCCCATATGCTGGCTCAGTATTCCCCGCGCGCCATCGGTTAGACAGAAGGTGTTTTTTAACTCGCTGCCCATGGCGATCACCGTAAGATCCGCCGGCACGCCATCGGGCAAAGGCAGCGGCTTTGGCGCATAACCGCGCGCGCGACGCAGCATCGTTGTGTCGCTGCCATCCAAGCGCACAACGCTGTCATCAACCCGGTTATGAATGTCGCGATTGTGGAACAATGCGAACGCGGCGACGTCTGACAATTCGCGCCGCACCTCGTCATTATCGATACACTGAGGGCGTCCCGAGATATTGCCGGAGGTCATTATCACGGGGCGTTTCATCCGGCGCAGCAACATGTGATGCATCGGTGTGTTGGGCAACATAAAGCCGAGCCGGTCCAGTCCAGGAGCGACATTCGCAGGCAAGGCGTCCGCATGCGCCTTCAGCAGGACGATCGGAGCTTGGGGCGCGGTCAGCAAGTTTTCCTCAGCTTGCGAAAGCTCTGCGTAGCTGCGGATAATTTCAAGATCGCGGGCCATAAGAGCGAAGGGTTTGTCCGGTCTGCGTTTTCGGTCACGCAAGGCTAGCACGATCTCTGCTTTGGTCGCATCGCAAGCCAAATGGAACCCGCCCAGACCTTTCACTGCCACGATATGGCCGTTCATCAAGGCGCCACCTGCTGCATCGACATCGTCCATCATCGAAAAAGCTTCGAGGTTCACGGCACCTCCACCGAGTTTTTCCAACCAAGCTTTTGGACCACAGGCATGGCAGGCAATGGGCTGCGCATGAAACCGGCGGTCATCCGGGTCTTCATACTCGGCCCGGCAGTCGGGGCACATTTCAAAGGCCGCCATGGTTGTGGTCGCGCGATCATAGGGTGCCGATTGCACGATCGACAGCCTTGGCCCGCAATTCGTGCAGTTGGCGAACGGGTAGCGGTAGCGGCGTTGGAAAGGATCGCGCGTTTCCTCAAGGCAGTCCGCGCAAACGGCCATGTCAGGCGTCACAGAGATCTGATTTGCGCCTGCTTCGGAGGCTGCAATCTCAAATTGCTGTGGCGCGTCCAAAGTTAGATCGAAACTCTCGATCCGCTCGATTTCCGCAAGCTTCGGCAAAGCGCTGCGCAGCCGTGTTTCAAACTCGCCCGCGGCCTTTCCCCAAAGACGGATCTCAACACCACGTGCGGTGTTTTTGACGTCGCCGGTCAGGCCAAGCTCTTTGGCCAAACGCCACACTGTGGGGCGAAACCCGACGCCTTGGACCTGGCCTTGGACAATCAATCCTTGGGCGGTCATGGTGCGAGCTTCCACAACAATACCCGGTTATTGCCACTGTCGGCAATCGCCACCTGACCGTTCCTCGCACTGAGGCCATAGGGCCAGCATAGGCTGTCTCGGCGGGCAATCCCCCAACCATTATCTCCTTTGGACGCGAAATCCGGCTGCCCTGACAAGCTGCGCGCAGCCGGAGCCTGTCCAGCCTCGGCCCATCCAACCAAACGAGAGTTTGCAGTGTCCGCAACGATCAAGTCGCCAGCGCCGACAGCCAGCGCGTAGGGCATGTTCAACGCCCGCGCGCTCGGGTAGTAATTGGCCATATTGTGATCGCATTCCGCAAAACTCGACTGACCGATCAGCCCGTCGCAGGCGCGCCCGTTGTCACTCGGCAAACCGTCCGACCACAGCATCACGCGGTTGTTGCCAGCATCAGCGACCGCAAACCGACCGTCCCATAGCACTGCGGCATGAGGCCAGCGCATCGACATGGCACTGACTTCATGACCGGCATTTTCGTCGCGCGAGGTGAAGCTTTCTTGGCCGAGGACGAGATCCGCCGGCTGACCGGTCTCGCTGAGTTCATCCCACACGAGCACCCGCCGATTGCCCGTATCGCATACCACCAACCGGTCGCCAATGGCGCTCACCCCATAGGGCCAATGCAGCGTCGAGGCGGTTGGCGCGTCGGCGCCGCGATTGGCGAGCACACCATCACGCTCGTTCTGGCCCAAGATGATATCTGCAGGCTGATTGCTCTGGCTCGGCGGGGTCCGCCACATAAGAACGCGGTGGTTCCAGGGATCGGCCACCGCCAGACCGCCCCGCCATTCGGCAATGCCGGTCGGCACATTGAGGCTGAAATCGGTCGGCGCCGCCTTGGCGTTGCGCCCTTCATTTTCAAAGCTTGGTTGTCCGATGAGAATATCGGCTGGCTGATTGTCCTGGATTGGAGGCTCGCGCCAGCCGAGCAGACGGTGATGTCCAGTATCGGACACCCAGAGCGATCCATTGGAATGCAAGCACACGCCGCGCGGACCAAAGAGGGTTTGCGATGATGGCTGCAAACCGGTCGCGAATTCCCCCTCGGTCCAACCCAGAACACATTCGGGACCGGCCGGGTCAAGCAGCGGTGCCCCAAGCTCTGCTGTGCCGGGCGCTTTAATCGGCTCAAAGGACGGGGCCAGCGATACTTTCATCGGGTTACCCGTATCTCAATGCGATCCCCAACGACGCGGACGCCATGGGGCTGTAACTGCACCTCGGGCGCGGTCAGACATTCACCGCTTTCCAGCGAGTATTTGAAGCTATGATAGGGGCAGGTGATAAACCCGTTGGCAATCTCACCTCCATCCATAGCCATCCCCATATGGACGCAGGCATTTTCAAAGCATGTGACCCTGTCGCCAAAGCGAGAAACCAAGACGGAATGGCCATCGATCTCGAGGAACTTTGTGGTCCCATCGGGCAGCTCGGCCAAATCGGCCGCTTCGGTCCAACCGTCACTCTGATAGGCGGCAAAGGGCGAGGTAAATTGCACCTGATCCGCAGCTCCGCCGCCGAGCCCTTTGGCCTGTTTAACCTCTTTGATTTGGGGAACTTGTTCTTGAATGGCCTTCTTCACGCCCGCGTAAAAGGTCAAAGCAGACGCAGGACAGCCGTCGCAGGCGCCCAAGAAACGCACGGTGGCCACTGTTTCCTCGACCGAGACCAACTCCGCATCGCCCCCATGCGATGCGAGCATGGGGCGGACCGAGTCCAACGCAGTATCCACACGTTCAAACAAGCTCGGACGCAGTATGCCATGACGTCGAAGCACGGCGTAAACGACTTCATCTGATGCGGCAGATCTCAGCGCAGCGCTCATTCCTTCGACACCCTGCAAGTGTCGTATCAGCCGCCGAAAGGCTTCTGCATTCAGCGCATCGATCGCTTCCGCCCGCGCCTGAGCTCCTTTGCGCGCAGCATCGTCCCAGGTGTCGGCCAACGCGGCCAACGCTTCGATGTCGCGGAGCATATCGCCGAGCGGGCGCTCAGTGTTTTGAGATCCACCGTCCGCCATCACGCATACTTAAGGTCTTTGAAGAGGATAGGCTGCAGAAATCCAGAGACCGAGCCTGCAATCACTGCCGCCAGCCAAATCGGCGCGAACTGAGCGATCACAAGAAGAAGTATGGCGCCGGGCACGATGGCCAACAGCATTTGGCGTAGGGCCTTTTTGTTGTCTTGAAAGAGCTTTCCAGCGATAAAAAGCTTTGCGGAGTTGAGTGCCATTTCCAACATTGTCAGCCCGCCCTAGACCAAAGCCACAAGAATTAGGCCGATCAGGACCGCCGCGGTGCCCGCGATGAACCCGTAGAGCATGCCCATATAAGAGGCGAGCTCATTTCCCAATTCGGCTCCGCCAATGCGAATTCCAGAGAGCGCGCCAGCCCCTATCGATGCGATGATGCCCAGTATGAGCGCGAGAATAACTACCATGCCTTGGGTGCCTTCTATTGGATGGTTTGCAGTGTTTCAGGGCTGTCGGCAGAACTGAGCAGAGCCTGCACTTCGCTGGCTGCATCGCCGACCATTTGCGCTTTTTGCGTCTCTCCCACCGCGAGGAAAATCTTCCGCGCTTCGTGGTAAAGGCCAAGCGCTTTCATCAAGTTGTTTGTATTCCCTTTTTCAGGGTCTTCTGGATCGTCTGGCAGATTCGAGAGGCAATTCGCCTTGTTCGCTATCGTGTTGGCATATTCACCCGGAGTATCGGTCTCATTGCGCACCTTCAGCGCTTCTTCATAGGCCTCTAGAGCGCGAAATCCGTTCTCGATTCGATGACTAGAAGACGCATATTGGAGCGCATTCCCAAGGTTATTCTGCAGCATCGCGTATTCTGTTGGATGGTCGATGAGATTGACGACCCTGAGACCTTCTTCAAAAGACTGGACGGCCAGCGCTTCTCGCATCTTACCGCTGTCATCGGAGAAGGGGATTGATAGAAAAGCGGTTGCAAGGTTGTTTTGCAGGATCGCAAACTCTGCCGGAAACTTAGTTTTATCAAAGACCCGGAGCGATCTTTGGTAAGCACTGATCGCATCTTGGATCTTTCCCATGCCAACACCCGCCAAGTTTTGGCAGATCAGGCCAAGGTTCATTTCCGCTTCTGCTATTTCCTCATCCTTGCCCTCGGCCGAGATGGTGGCAAGAGCCACCTCCATCGCTTCTTTCGCTTTCACATGGAACGCCATGTCATCACTTGGGATCGACATGAGCGCCGTTGCCATCCGCGCTCGAATACGGGCTGCCAAGAGCGCATCCAGCGCGCCGCACACTGTCAGAGCATCTTCGTAGAGATCTACCGCAGCCAATAGATCATCGGGTGTTTTCGGCTTTTGCTGAATGCCCATGGCCATTTCCATGAGCATCTCTGCTTTTTCCAGGGGCGTGGCATCTGCCTCTGTCACACTGCGCTTAGCGGCTAAAACCTCGTCTGATGTGCGGCTGCGCGCGACCATCGATGTCTCCCAAGATTCGATTTCTTATCGTCTTGGACTCAGCTAAGTCGCTTGCTCAAAAACTGGCAACAAAGTTATTTGTTGTGCAAACTTAGTTTACTAATAGCGGTGCGACAAGCGCTCCATCATCGGCGGACCAAGTCACTTCAAGAGCCATCGCACTGAAATCTGAAAGACTATGAGCCTCAAACACATCGGGCGCTGTCGCCACCCGATCCCCACGCGCATTGCGCATTTTCAACAAACATCCACCCGCCGCCATCTGGCGCACAGGCAAGATCAGCAGGTTGCCATCGCGGATAAGAATTATGACTGCGTCAAGACCCGCAAAATAGGTCTCGTAGAGCTCGGCCGAGACATAAATCGACCCACGCTTGATATCGATTGTGCGGCGCATCAGCGGCACAAGGCCTCGATCCGCTTCGCGACCTTGGCGCCCGCCGCGGCGATTTCAGGCGAGAGTTCCAGCCCCATATCCAGGGACTTGGCCTCGATCAGCACCACCGTCACATCCGCCGGAAAGTCCTCACCATAGATCTTACGGCCCGCAAAGAGCGCGTGGTCCCAACGGAAATCGTGAAGATTGAGGCTTTGGTTCGGCGGACGCTCAAGAACATCACCTGGAACTTCGTAGATCGCCCCAGGATCGTCGCCCGGAATCCGCGCGTCGACGATGATCAGCTTTTGGCAGCCACGCGCCTGATACATCACGCCCATACCATCGGTTCCACCGTCAAAGAGCGCAACATCATCAGGCAGTTTGCGATCCCTCAGAAGGCCGATCACAAATGGGCCCACACCATCATCGGAACGGTTGGGGTTGCCGCATCCAATGACCGCCTTCAGATGCGCCACAGACGACAGGACCATTCAGGTTCCACCGGCACATCCAGTTCCGGCAACACGCAATACTTGCGGTGAACCAGATAATACATGCAGGTTTCGCAGGGTTGTTCCATATCGTCGGCGGTAATCGTATGGTCGGTAAATCCACCGATGACCAAACGCTTCTCGAGATCTTTGCCTGCCTCAACCTGCAGACGGTTGACGATTTGGTTGACCATCTCAGAAGTTTCGGCACGTGGCCACACTTCGGTGGTGAGACTGCTTGAGAGCATTTCACCAATGCGATCACGCAGCGCATCGTCCTCGGGACTGGATTCTTGATCAGACATGATTTTGGACCCTCCCTAGATCCTCCAAAGGCGGCACCACCATTCAGGCTCGGCGGGTAAGTTGAGTTCCGGCAGATCGCACCAACGGCGATGAACCAGGTAATACATGCACTCTTGGCAACGCATCCGGTCTTCGCCGTAGGGCTCGAGCAACCAACCGCTCTCGATAAGTTTGTCACGCAATTGATCCGGGCTCATTGCGCGTAGATGATCTAGTATTTTGGCGAATTCTCGATCCGTCTCCGGGAAAGGCTCGACCAAGGTTTTCAAGCCCTCTCGAAAGTGATCTTCGATCATCTTCACCAAGGTTGCATGGTCGGCCAAGGCGGGCGTGACGCCGTATTTTTTCTTGTAATTGGCCAAAGCCTCGGCTGAGACCTTGTCGTCATAGGCCATGACCTTGCCCCTCCCCGGCATGGAACTGATAAACGGGGCCAAAGCAGCCCCGTTCTATCCGTTTCTCGCTTTAAGCGGTTCGGAAACGGGCCAATTCTTCGCCTGTGTCTGCGTCATGTGCATGTACAGTGCAGACCAGGCAACTGTCATACGAGCGACAGACATGACCCACTTCGACTGGGTCAGCGGTGTTTTCGATCGGCGTGCCGATGAGGGCCTCTTCGATCGGCCCACGTTCGCCATCCTGTGCACGCGGGCCGACATTCCATGTGGTCGGGGCAATGATCTGATAGTTTTTGATCTTACCGTTCTCCACATCAATCCAGTGGCACAGCGCGCCTCGGATCGCCTCGGTGGCGCCCCAACCGCGACCGTCTTTTTCGGTCGGCTTAATGTACCACTCGTCGCTCAGCTTGAACTCGCGCAAGATCCGCTCAGCTTCGCGGTAGAGGATGCACAGCTCATGCATGCGCGCGAAATGGCGCAACATCACAGATGGGCCGCCCATTTTGCGATACATGTCGAGGATTAGCCCGTCGCTATGCTGAAAGTCTTTTCCACTATCCATTGCGGCAACCAGTCGGCGCGCCAGTGGACCGGCTTCGAGACGACCGTTTTCCGCATGGCGCACAGCGGTCGCCCAGCTGTATTTGCCCTCTGGATCGATCGGGTTTTTTTCCACCGGCTTGGTCACCCGGTCGAATGGGTGGAATTCCCCGACTTCATCATACCAAGCATGGGTCAGATCTTCTCGGGCATAGATCTGATCCATCGACTTGAAGCTGTCTGAAGCCCCATCATAGATGCCGGATTTCATGATCACCGCGTCTGCGCGACCGTCTATCGTTGGCTTCTGATATTTGTCCTCATGCGGGAGATAGCCCCAAGTCACAAACTTTCCGTGGCCGGTCCCATACTTGTCGAGACCAATGTCTTTTGACATGCGCCAGTACAGTCCAAGATCGGAATTGGCGTGTTCAGGTCGTTCGTCGAGCCACGCCTCAAACTGCTCCAGGGTTTGGATTTCCTCATATCTCTCCATTGAGCAACCCAGCCACAAGGGCTCGACCCAGTTGCGGCGGAAATGTTCCAGGATTGACCAGGCCCGCGTCACATCGGTGAGCGTCGGTGCGCACATCACACCCCCTGGAACCATATAAGAACTGTGCGGCCACTGCCCGCCCAGCAATGCGTAGATCTCAACCGGGCGTCCAGAGATGGTAACGCCCGCCTCATAAGAGGTGCCCGTGAAAGGCGAATACCTTTTCACCGCCTCTTCATAGAACGGGCTCATGGCATAGTTCTTGTTCGTGTAATCGATCATGAACAGGCCATAATGGTGTCTTGGGAGCGATTGGATGGATTCCACGATCTGGCCAAGATTGCGCGCGAGGATAGCATTGCGCGGGACGGTCGTGCCCCAGGCCGTGTCGAGCGCCCAGGCCGCACAGGTCAGGTGAGACGCACCGCAGATTCCGCAAGCGCGGGGTGTGACCACCAAACCAGCTTGGGGGTCCTTGTCTTTCAGGATCACCTCGAACCCACGAAAAAGCTCTGCATGGGTCCAGGCATTGGTGACAACGCCATTTTCAATGTCAACACGAACGTCTAGGTCGCCTTCGACACGACCAACGGGCGAGATATCAAGCGTTTGTACAGCTGCTTCAGACATATCTGATCTCCTATCCGCCGATCAAACGACAAAGATGTCTTCTTCGGCCCAGGCCGGGGCGGCGCCCTTGGCTGCGGCTGTGAGTTTCACGTAGCCTTTCTTGTCCACGCCCTCGGGCATGTCCTTGGGAACACCCATGACGGTCTGCGTTTTGAAAACCGTTCCGGGCGCAAGATCGAAGAAAGGAAATTCCGGCTCTGTGCAGCCCAAGCAGGGCATGCCTGCGCGGGTTTTGGAGGATTGGCGATTCCACAAGATCCTGTTGCATGGACTATGGGTCATCGGACCGCGACACCCCAGATCATAGAACAGGCAGCCCTTGCGCTGACCGAAGGCGGTGGTCGACACCTTATAGGCAAAGTGCATGTTTCGAGTGCACCCGGTCTGGGTGAAGCTGGAAAAGAAGGTTTTGGGGCGTTGGAATTCGTCGAGCGTCAAATCGCCAGCGCGCCCAGTGGCAACGGCAACGAGTATCTGTGTCACCCAATCAGGGTGTGCAGGACATCCGGGAATGTTGATGACGGGCAATCCCGACTTGGCCGCGAAATCTTCCCCCAAAGCGCCGCCTTTGGCGCGCTTAAGAAACTGCAGCCCCATGCTGTCGGTCGGGTTCGGCGCATTTGCCGGAATGCCGCCCCAGGTCGCACAATCACCGATGGCCACCACGAAATCTGCGGCGCCGGAAAGCTCTTTCACCCATTCCTTCATGGGGCGTCCGCAAAAGCGGTTCCACTCACCGGTCCCGTTCGGCGCGTCAATCACCGTGCCTTCAAAGACAAAAATATCCAGCTTGATTTCGCCGGAGACACATTTTTCAAGAATCGCCTTCACATCATCGCCAAGTTCAAGCCCAAGCGATGGCTGCCAAAGAACGTTGATTCCAAAATCCGTTACGAGATCGCAAGCACTGGGTTCTTCGGCATTCAAGAACGACATCGTGTTGCCAGAACACGCACCACCTTGAAGCCACAAAAGATTGGCCATGGTTCCTCCCTATCGGCGGCCTTTTGGCCACCTGGCTAATGCGGGGTTTATGCCCGCTTTGCTTGGTCGCCGACCGGGGGAACCGGCCAACAATCTGATCAGGATGGTACACGTGTTGAACTAACGACAAAGGCATTAATTCTACAAAAAAGAGAGGTGCAAACAAACTCTGCGACTGTAAACTTTGTTAGCAGTTAGCCATGCCGGTTCCCGCACACTGGGCATTCCGCTTCTAGGAAGTAGCTGTACCAAATCCCGCGGCACCGGCTACACCAATGCCCCTTTGCACCACGCCCGGTCGGGTCCACTTTTTTTGATAATTCGGTCAGGCCAAGATCTTTCAGATTGGGCGTTGTGGTTGGATAGCGCCGCGAGAATGGCATCTGAACCACCGATGGCTCCTCATCATCTCGCGCGGTCACTTCACGGCACCTTGTTCGGCAAGATTGTATCGTTTGATCTTATTGGCCAAACCGACCCGAGACAGTCCAAGCTCCTGTGCAGCTTGGGTCTGGTTCCAATGCAGCTTGTTCAGCGTCGCCTCCACAATCCGAGCTTCCAAGGTCTCTACCATCTCTTTTAGGCTGCCGCCGGTAATCTCGAGACCTTCTGGCAAGACTTGCTGGAATTTCAGTTTTTCAAAACCCTCAGAGAGGTGTCGTTCCGAGATATATCCCCCTTGTTCGGCGACCGCGACCATACGCTGAACCTCGGTCTCAAGCTCCCTGACATTTCCTGGGAATTGGTAACGCGCGAGGACCGCCAAGACTTCGGACGTGAAGCCAAGAACGCGGCGCCCTACCACACCGGAGTACTTCTCAAGAAAAAACTCTGCCAAAGCACCGATATCTTCTTTGCGATCGCGCAGTGGGGGGATATCCAATTCGAACCCGTTGAGACGGTAATACAAATCTTTGCGAAACTTATTTTGCGACACCAAAGCGTCAAGAGGTTTGTTGGTCGCCGCGATGATCCGAACATCTGAATGATAGACCTGGTCAGAGCCCACCGGCTTGACTTCCCCTTCCTGCAAGAACCTCAATAAGGCAGCCTGAAAGGTTGTTGAGACTTCCGAAATCTCATCGAGAAACACAGTGCCTCCATCGGCTGCACGAAACAGACCAAGTCTTTCCGCAGCAATCCCTGGGATTGCACCGGCCAAATGCCCGAACAACTCGGCCCTCAGCGTCGTTTCATCCATGCCGCCGCAATTTTGGATATGCAGTGGAGATTCTGAACGGTCGGAATTAAAGTGAATGGCCTTAGCCATCAGTTCTTTCCCTGTGCCGGTCTCGCCAAAGATCAGCACCGGCATCTCTGTCTTCGCCGCCATTTTGGCCTTTGCAACCAGTTCGGCCATTTTCGGGCTTGCATAGACCAGACGTTCGAATTTCGAGATCCCGCCCGAAACAGACAGACGTTTATTCTCGTCAAACAGTTCATCATCGACTGAAAGACTGAGTTCACGGGTTACGATCCGATGCCGCCGCGACAGTTCAGAAAGCTCGAGAGCTCTTTTCACCGCAAGCTTCACCTGCGAGACAACAACCGGCTTGGTGAAAAACAAGTAGGCCGCACTATGCTTTGCCAGTCTGTCTGCTTCCCCAAGAGACTTTGGCGAGGCCACGATAACGCGAGGCACCCGTGGGTTTGATACACGCAGCTTAAGAGGCAGTGCCGTGGCAGGATCTTCTCCGATATCGGTGTCAAAAATCACCATGTCGACGTCATGACTTTCAAGACGCAGAAGCGCCTCTTTGGAGGTTTCACACACCGACAATCGATAGGCGCGTTCTTGTTTCAGCGCCCGTTCAAAAATGAATCTCAACTCAGGGTCCTGAGTGACCGCGAGAATCGTGCTTGCAGCTTCTGTGCTCATTTCTCCACATTAGAGCATAGGCAACTTACTTATCAATTAGGAAACAAAGTTCGCTTTGGTGCGGCGTAGAAGAAGGTTGTTTGGGTTGCTCTTCTTATAGATCAGAAGCCGTTGGCAGCTAGGCTGCGGGCTCACGCTCAAATGCGCGTACAACGAGGCTGCAAATGACGACGGTATGAGCGAATACATAAAAGCAGCCGCCGAGACACTTTACGGAAACGACCAGATCGTGGCCCAAACAAAGGGACTGGACGCTTCCAAGCGCGGAAAACCCTCTTGTCGATCAAGTGTTCAAAACAGCGGGCATCGTGTTGTTGGTGTGCTCGATCTCAATGCGTATGAATGAAGGATTACACTTCGTCATTTCCTTGGTCCACGTGGCCTAAGGGCGTTGCGCACGCGACAGAGGCGAGCAAATCGATCGTGGTCTTAATTTCATCGGCGGTGGTCAGCGGGTTGATCGTGCAAAGCCTTAAAACACTGCGGCCCTGAAGTGTTGTCGACGTGACGCAAGCGTAACCAGTTTTTGAGACGGCTTCTGCCCGGGCCGCGTGCTCCTGCGGGTCTGCGTCCTTAAGCGCGAAGCAAACGATACCGATTTGCGCGGGTGAGACGATCTCCCATGTGTCGGGTTTCTTTGTCAAATATCCTTCTGCGAGTTTCGCGTTTTCAATCCCTTGCTGAACCGCTTCGCGAAATCCTTGCGCCCCGTAAGTTCGCAGAGACATCCATAGCTTCAGCCCCCGAGCACGGCGCGTGAGCTCCAAGGAGCGATCCCCGAAATTAACCTCGCCATGTCCCTCTTGGACATCGCGCAGGTATTCTGGGTGCATTGCAAAACAGCGTTCTAATGCGCCTGGTCGCGTCACCAGACATCCAGCCACGTCATAGGGCTGGAAAAACCACTTATGGGCGTCAAAAACAATGGAATCTGCGCGCTCAAGCCCGCAGAGATAATCCCGGCCTTCAGATGTCACGGCAGCGGGCGCCCCGTAAGCCCCATCGACATGCATCCAAAGCCCTTGATCGGCACAAAGGTCTGCGATCTCGTTCAGTGGATCTCGTGCACCGGTATTGGTCGTTCCGGCGTTGGCAATGACCAACATGGGTTTTAGCCCATTGTCCCGATCTTCTTCGATCGCCGATGTCAAAGCACCCATTGGCGTTCTGAAATAGGGATCGCTCGGGAGGCAACGAAGTTGGTTTTCGGCGAACCCCAGGACATGCAAGTCTCTTACAACGGAGGCATGCGTTTGGTCATTATAGTAGGCGAGACCTGGCCCCAACTCCGCGCGCGCGGCGGCAATGCCAATCAGGTTCGCGATAGAGCTACCAGACAGTAAGACACCCTCGGTTCTCGCTGGCAGGCCAAGCATTTCTGCAATCCATTGCAACACGACAGTCTCAATGGTCGAAGGACCAGAACCGCCTCCCCAACTCGTCGCAATAGTATTAAAACCTGTCCCAAGCCATTCACCTAGAATGGCAGCAAAGGCAGCCGGGCCAGGCACTCTCGCGAAGTATCGCGTGTGATCGCCGTGCTGCTGATGGCTCAGCGCCCATTCGGCTAAAAGCTCAATCGATTGATCCGGATCCATCGGTTTTTCTGGCAACGCGCCGCCCAGCTTTGTCATCAGCTCTTTGGGCTCTCCGGTTAGGATCGCTGGCTCCGCATTGCGCCTCATGGCGCGGTCGACAACCATATCTACGACTTTGTGGCCGAGCCTGCGCATTTCTTCAGGATCCATCCCAAGCGTGTCGGCAGGGACGGAAAACGCATCGTCCACTGATCGCAGAGGATAGGGCCACGTCATGTCCGAGCAGTTCTGCCCCACAAAATCGCTACGCCTCTCTTTCGTCTTTGACACTCGCATTGGCCCCCACAGCAAGGTTTCCCGCCCACCGCACTTAAACGAAAGGCGCCACCAAAGCTCCATTCGTTTGTCGCTGACGCGGTTGCGGAAAGTCTTCAATCCATAAGCAGAAAGAGACTTGGCAGAAATGCGAATTTTGCATGTTTGCGAACCGCGCTGCACCTGAAATCTCGGGACAAGACACAGATGTATGGCCTTTCTCAATCTCTAAGTGGAACGCCGCGATAGAACGAAGAATTCGGAAGGTACAATCCTTAGAAAAGCGTCTTCAGCTCGCTCAAAGCCATCAGAGACGGGCGCCCACTATGAGCGCACCATGGACGAGCGACCAATTTTGCTTCAACCTTGAACCAGCATCTCTCTACCAAAGCTGATCGACCAAAGAGCAAGGAGGCCGAATGCGCTACGTGACACCGATCTTCTTTTTGGCAGCGGCCATCGCAGTTGCTCTGCCAACCTTAGGAAATGCCGGAAGGATCGTCGCACCCGCGACAATCGCAAACGAACCAGAAGGCAACTTGCCAGCGTTTCCAGTCATCAACCTGATCAACCAGTCGGGACTAACAGAGCTCTATGACCCAGGCTTTACGCGCTTCACAGGTTTTGTGCAAAGGACACCACACAAGGACCCATCAGTGATTGGAAATGGTGGGTTCGCCTCGCCGGATAACTTTGTAACAGCCTACGATTTTCTGATGGATTTCGGGTCACCTCTTCGGCTTTCACGCTTGGCGTTATGGAACGACACGAGCACACAAGGGGTCGGCTTCTTTACTGTTTTCTCCTCCGACTCCAACTATGAGAACCTCGACTCGCTTGGAGATTTTTCGGCCGCGATCACCGCTCCTGGCGTGGTGCCGGGGCAGATCTTCAACTTCAAGGATGCCATGTCTCAGTACTTCGTCGTTCGGGCGCAGGCTCTAGATCCGGCGCAAAACCTCTTGAACTTCGGGGAATTCGCCTTCGAAAAAGTTCCTGCTCCGGTACCGCTGCCATGGAGTTTACCACTCTTTGCTGCCGCACTGGCCGCCCTAGGCGTGTGGCGTCGGCCCGCGCGGCGACCGTATAGCTAAATCGGTATGAGCGCTGTGGACCCAAATGAGTGCAGGAAACCTTGATCCTCTTCAGGGTACCAATCCGAGCGCAACGATCGCTTCGCCGAGACCCCAAACAGTGAGCACAACTCCAAGGCCATAGCCGAACACGTCACCACCGCGAATGGTCTTCTGCAGCAGAACCAAAAGCGACAACAAAGCGATCCAATAGATGTTCATCGCGCCGGAAACAAAAAGCAGAAGCATCAGCACCCAGCAGGTGGTTAGGCAGCGGAGGCCTTCGCTGAGACCGATCTGAAACCCGCTCGCTTCAAGCCCACCGACAGGCTGTTCCTCCACCACCATGCAAGATCGACAAGACGACAGCGCTCTGCGCTGAATGGGGGTGAATTGGTAGAGCCCCGCGAGAAGCAAAAGAACAGCATCCAGCGGAAGACTGGAACTCACCAACATTGGGGTCAGCAGATCGAAGCGCATCAGCAACCACTGCAAAAGCACAGCGGCCAGGCTAAATCCGCCCCAGACCAAGCAGTAGCCGAGAACAAATGCCGCCGTTGAGCCATAGAGCCCAAGGTCAGCGGCTGACCGACCGATGCGCCTAGCGTAGTGGAGCACAGTAGGTACGATGGTCGGCACCATCATCGCGATCATCATGATCCACCACATGAAAAACATGACGATGACCGTGCCAACGCTCCAAACGGGCATTTCCATCCCCATCCCGCCGCCGGACATCCCATTTCCGCTTTCGCCGCCGGCCATGCCACTCGCGCCGGACAGGACGCGCTCCATCTCGGCAAGTTCCATTCTGGTCATCTCAAATGCCGACATATGCATGCCAGCGCCAGTCAAGACGAAGACCCATGCCGCCGCGATCACAACGACCAAGCCCACAATGATCCAGCCGCGTCGGCGCGCGGTCGGTGTGCCAGGCAAGGGCTCTTGAGACTGTACCATTCGCAATCAGAAACCAGGCCAGTGGGAGCGACATCTTTCTGTGCATCTTAAGTTTGACAGTCAAGAAACGCCTGTCGACAGGAAATACGGCACCAGAAGCAGCACTTGATCTAGGTGCGCTTCAATCACCTTGGCAGACTGCGAGCTTAAGCGTCGAGTCTTCAATGGAGGAGACGCTTCTCCCGGATGAGGTTCCAGTGGGTGCGTGCAAACGGGTCAGTTGTTGACGGTAAGGTTAAAGTCTTCCGATGTTAGACACACTCGTCCGTGCCGCTACGCCGTGAGATCCTCAATCGCGGTCATGACCGCATGAACATGCTCTGCGTTTGCGGCCGCCGGGTTCGGAGTGCCGAACCGCCGCGCATCATTGTCAAAGTATCGCCCGGAGGCTTTGGCGAAACTATCCTCAAGCGCGGCGCGGCAGAGGATGTCCGCCCCAATGCGAAGATCGCTGCCGCTCACGCCAAAGCCTTCTTTGACCATCTTCGAGGCCAACAGCGAGCCCGGGTTGATCGCGATGACCGCCGGTCCATCCGGGAGCGCTCGCGCCATTTCTTGCGACCAAATGGTGATGGCAAGCTTGCTTTGCGCATAAGCCTCCATATGCCCCAGGTGCACCTTGCCACGCATCGCATCAATATTCACCGCGGCCTGTGCCGCCGAAGATAGATTTAGAACACGTCCGTCTTTCGGGATGATCGGCAAGAGGCGTTTGGTGAGCTCATGAGGGGAAAGCGTGTTGACCACAAAGCGCACATCCATGCCGTTTGGCAGGATCGGGTGGGCGAGCTTCAAGACACCGGCGTTGTTGATCAGAACGTCGAGGCGCGTGTGCTTTGCAAGGATCGCCTCGGCCATAGCGGTTGTTTCGGTAAGCGACGACAAGTCGGCGGCATAACTTTCTGTCTTATGGCCGATCTCGCGCACGGCTGTTCCCAGCTTTGTAGCGTTGCGGCCATGGAGAAGGATCTGGTGCCCCGCTTTGGCCAAGATCTGCGCGGTGAGCTTCCCGATCCCATCGGTGGCCCCGGTGATCAGTATTGTTTTTGACATCGTTTACCCCTCGCTTCCGAACTCTGACAAAAGCGTGTCCGCCAGCCGTTTCATTGTGTCGTCGATCTCGGCAGCATTAAATCGCAGGTTCAACGCCACGTGGTTGATCCCCTGCCGCTGCAGCGCGCGGAGGTAGGTCGCGAGATAAGTGATCCCCGATTGAAACCCCAAATGGATTGGCCGCGGCCCAGCATCGGGATCCGGCAGTAAGTCGATATAAAGTGACTGCATCACCGGCTTATCACCGACACCGGCATCCGCCACGCGCTGACGATAGTCGGCCACCACACGGGCTTGAGTTGCTGCATCGCGTGGATAGGTCATCCACCCATCACCATTCTCTGCAACCCACACAGGTTCTTGTTGACTGCCACCAGTAATGAGCAGCGGCACTCGCGATCCGACCGGTTTTGGCAGCATATCGATATCACCCTTCAGCGTGCCGTGAGCGCCAGAATACCGCGGCCGGTCTTGGCCGACGGCACGGATGTATTCGATGCTTTCACGGAAACGCATGCCGCGGTCTTGGTAAGACATGTTCAGCGCCGGATACTCTTCTGGTCGATCTCCCGAAGCGACACCAAGAAGTAATCGCCCACCAGACAGCTGATCTGCAGTGGCAGCAGCCTTAGCAACATGGGCCGGATGGCGCAGCGGCAAGATGATGCTCGCGACGCCAAGGCCGATAGTCTTCGTCGTGACCGCCAGCAAGCCCAGATAGGTGAACGGATCGAACATCTGCCCCGGATCGCCAAAGCTCGGCACATCAAACGGGACGTCCCGCAGCCAGAGCGCCGCAAAGCCCAATTGGTCCGCAAGCTGCGCAAGCTCCACATGCCGTTCCATATGCGGGGCTTTGCCCACAGCATAGGCTTCAAGTGGGACAACGAGCCCGATGCTCAGCCGCTCTGGTTGAAACGTGCTGCTATATGCGCGGTTTAGCGCCTCAAAACTTTGTATGTTCTGACCGTCCGGCATGGTTCTCTCCTTGGATCACCTGTTCGCAAGCCAGGTCGTCTTTGTTTTGGCGACGGGCATCATAGCCCGCCGTCCTATCGTTATGTGCTCAAATGCCCGGAAGGACTTGCTTGCCGATCATCCGACCACTTTCCTGAAGCAGATGCGCCGCAGTGAGCGTGTCCACCGTGAGCGCAGAGCCGCGCTCCGTGACCGTTGAGATCAGTTCTCCTGCATCCAGCATGCCTGAGACCCGATTGAGCAGGTCCTGCTGTACGGCGATATCTGGTGTAGCAAACATTGAGCGTGTGAACATGAACTCCCAACTGATCGACAGCGCCTTGAACTTTGCAGGTGCGATATCGAGCGCTTTGGGGTCGTCAATAAGCGCAATATGGCCGCGCGGAGCGATCAGTTCGATGATCGCTGGCCAGTGCTGATCAGTGGCAGTCAACGCCGCGACATAGGCGGGCGCGAGTCCAAGCTTTGCGATTTGCGCCGCAAGGTCGCCGCGGTGATCGACCACATGATCGGCTCCCATCTTGCGCACCCAGTCCTCGGTCTCGGTGCGGGATGCAGTTGCAATCACCGTGAGATCCGTGAGCTTTTTCGCGAGCTGGATCAGGATTGACCCGACCCCGCCAGCCCCCCCGACTACGAGAAGGCTTTGCCCAGCCCCGCCACCCTCGGTCAGGCGAAAGCTGTCAAACAGCATTTCCCAAGCAGTGATCGAGGTAAGGGGTAAGCCCGCCGCTTCCACGAAATCCAGCGAGGCGGGTTTCCGGCCAGTGATCCGCTCATCCACCAGCTGATACTCCGCGTTTGAGCCAGGACGCGTGACATCCCCAGCATAGAAAACCTCATCGCCGACAGCGTATCCAGTCACCTCAGACCCGATGGCCGCAACTGTCCCCGCAGCGTCGAAGCCCAAAATGTCTGGGCCGCCATCCGGAGCGCGGTTGGCGCGCAGTTTGACATCAACTGGATTGACAGAGATCCCCTAAACCCGAACCACCAGATCATGCGGTCCAGGTTCCGGTTTTGCGGTTTCAAAAAGCTTCAAAGCGCCCGCGCCATCAACAGGGCCGGTCTGCTCATATCCAATCGCTTTCATATGTTGCGCGCTCCTCGGTGCTTGATGTTAGACGTCAGAAATAATCATTGGGTTATTGAGATAAATAGCAGATATATAAGTTCAGAATTCGGAATATGGATATAAAGTCGTGGATATAGAGGCTCTCCGACTCTTCGTTAGTGCAGCGGAGAAACTGAATATTTCATCCGCTGGGCAATCACTTGGTCTCTCGCCTGCCATGTCGAGCGCGCGGCTGGCAAAGCTTGAACGCGAACTTAGTGCCGAGCTTCTTCACCGTACCACACGGAAAGTGTCGCTGTCGCAAGAAGGCGCCGCGTTTCTGCCCTATGCCCGCGAGATCATCGCGCAGACCGATGCCGGTCGGGCCGCGCTTGGCCAGGGCAATCCGTCGCCTTCGGGAATTTTACGTTTTGCCGCCCCCAGCAGTTACGCACAGCGCCACATCATTCCACTGCTGCCGGCGTTCCATGCGCTCTACCCTGACATCACGCTCGATTTGCGGCTGTCTGATCTGCGTGCCGATTTGATTGAGGGCAGTTTTGACCTCGCTTTGCGGAGTGCGCCGCTACAAGACAGCAGTCTGAAGGGCCGAAAACTCGCGGAAGATATCCGCATTCTTTGCGCGGCACCGGCTTATCTTGAGGCACGCGGCACGCCGAAAGTTCCAGAAGGTCTCATGTCTCATGACTTTCTCGCATGGGGCAATATCGGCGCTCGGGAACTCATTGACCCTAATGGGGCAGTCTTTCTGCTTGAGCCCAAGACTATGCAATGCCGGGCGATCTTCGATGACGGCACGTCTCAACGCGAGGCAACGCTAGCGGGGGCGGGTCTTTCCATAAACTCGCTCTGGAGCGTCGCTGCAGAGATCGCCACCGGGCGCTTGATCCATGTCCTGCCGGAATGGAAGCTCAACGATCAATCTGTGCTGTGGCTGATCTACCCCCGCTCGAACGTGCTCACGCCTAAAGTTCGATGCCTGATGGACTTTCTGATCGAACGGCTGGGTCAGTAACGACAGCATGGTTCAATCCCATGCTGGCAATGCTTTGACTTGAGACCAAAAAGCAGAAGCTCAATGATATCGCCGACATCGTCAGCAAGCTCGGTCGCCAAGACGGCACATTGCGGCTCTTTGCGCTCGCCCAAGACTTGTAGACGCGGAGGATTTCGCTTTAGCTTCCAGCTGAGCACTGGAGAGAATAAACCTCCAAAAACACGAAAGCACTGACCAAAAATGATTATTTCTGGAGGCGATCTGGGAACCGTAGTTCCCCTAGAGCAGCTTTTGTCAAACGGTCTATCCAACAGACCAGAGTCACCGGCGATCCTGTCGCTACAGCAATCCTGGACCTACAAAGAGTTGGATCGCGCAAGCGACAACCTTTGTCAAAACTATCTCGATCACGGTTTGACCTTTGGCGATTGTGTCGCGTCGCTGATGCCAAACCGTGGAGCGCTTTTGGTCCACTACCTTGCGTGTTTCAAAGCCGGGCTCATTGCCGTGCCATTGAACTATCGAAACACCCCGGTCGAGATCGCGCACGCGCTCGATAAAAGCGGCGCCAAGTTTATCCTTTTCCATGCCGAACGAGAGGCGGACATCAAAGAGGCTGTTGTCACGCGCGAGATGGCTGGTTTTCTGATTTTTGAGTCCGAAGGCGAGCCTGCATACCCGCTTTTCGAGGATTGGATCAGCCGACCGGGCAGCGCCGCTGTGCCGACCGGACATCCCGAGGATACCCCGGTCTTCATGCTCTTCACCTCTGGCAGCACCGGCCCTGCCAAAGGTGTCACCCACAGCCGCAAGTCCTTCGCTTATATGTATGCCAGCGCGGCTGCTGGTTTTGAAATGACACGCGAAGACAGGGTGCTTCCGGCATCTTCCATGTCGCACATTGGAGGGATCCTCTTTTCCTTTGCTGTGTTGTCACTTGGTGGACTTGCGATTGTTGCCCGCGCTTATGGCCCAGAAGAAGTCCTGCCGCTCATGCGTCAGGGAAAGCCCACGGTCCTTTGCATGCTGCCGCTTGCGCTTTTTAACCTCGTCCGTGACTCACGCGCGACGCATGTGGATTTTGCGACACTCAGAATGGCACGCTCCGGCAGCGACAAAGTGCCAATCGAGCTTGAGAACGAGTTCCTAGAGCTCACCGGCATCCCAATCGACGAAGGCTACGGCTGCTCTGAAATGGGTCTTGCGACGCTCAGCCCGCCATCTGGACGTATCGTTGCCGGTTCGGTCGGGCGACCTATTCCAGGCTTCGACCTTGCGATCCGAGACGATGATGGCACTGATCTCCCACCTGGCAAACCCGGCGTCGTTTGGATGCGCACGAAAAGCCGCATGATGGGCTATTGGCATGACACAAAGGCCACGGCAAAGGTCTTCGACGGTGACTGGTTCAACAGTGGCGACATCATGCATGCCGATGCGGATGGATATCTTTTTTTCCGCGGGCGCAAAAAGCAGATCATCATTCACAACAGCCTGAACATCTTCCCGCAGGAGGTTGAAGACGCCCTGCTCTTACACCCGAGTGTCGCGGCTGCCGGGGTGATCGGCATTCATGATCTGCTACATGGCGAAAATGTCCGGGCGTATGTCGTGTCTAGACCCGGGACCTCTCCTAGCGAAATCGAACTCATCGACCACGCAAAAGTGCAGATCGGCTACAAAGCACCTGAAGAGATCCTGTTCATCGATGAGATGCCGCTCAATCCCACGGGTAAAGTCGACCGCCTTTCGCTCAAACGTATGGCCGAACAAGCGCACGACCATAGCTGAGGCAGCTCTTCTCGGTTGTAGCGCTGTGACTAACACGCATTAATGAATTTAACCAACTTTGACCGCTTCGCCAGTTGCGAACTCGTATGATTTGCCAACGATCTGTTTCACGATCTCCAATTCGGCCGCGTCGCGGGGCGAAAAAACCATGATCAACCCGACCGGGTAGTGGCCTTGGGTGACGAGGTAATGATCTTCGCCCCAACCGGCAGAAACCACGGCCTTGGCATCGTTTGCGGCTAGTTTGACATGCATGCTGCCATTATCCGGATGGGGATGGATATGGGCAAATTCACGACCGACCATGAAAGCTTCGTGATTGCAGTCTACGCCATCGTGCAAAACGAGCGCCCGCGAGCCCGGAACAGAGATGCCGCTGTCTTCATTCGCTATGTTGGGCAGAGCAAAGCACCAATCGTGCAAGCGTTTGATCACTTCATCCGGCCCGTGCTGCGTCTGTTGCGAATGCGGCAAGCGGCTGGTCGTTTCAGGTTTTGGACCGCTGCGAGGTGCAAGCTGAAGGGTGGTCATAAGTATCTCCTCTGGTTGCCTGAGAGGAAAGTATCTGTGTATCATGGCAAATGAAGTAGAGTTACTTGCAAGCGAGCTTTGCATGAAAGCACAGAGAGGCGTCCGCGCGCGGAAAGCCCAAAAGCTAGATTGGAGCGATATGCCCTTTGTTCTATCCGTCTGCGAGGCAGGGAGCCTCGCCGGAGCGGCGCGTATGTTGGACGTCAATCATTCAACTGTCTTTCGCCGGATTGAGGGCGTTGAAGAACGGCTAGGTGTGCGTCTCTTTGAGCGCCAAAGCCATGGCTATGTGATGACCCCTGCAGGGGAGCTCTTCTACGAGCGAGCCATCGTGCTCTGCGAGGGTATGAACCAAATCGAACTTGAGTTGGGGGGCAAAGACCTTCGGTTGGAAGGACGGCTCACCGTGACGACAACCGACTCCTTGCTGCATGTTCTCTCGCCTGTCATCTCTTTGTTTCAAGAGACACACCCGGATGTCGAACTGCGCGTTCTCTCGGACGCGCGGGCGCTTGATTTGTCGCGCCGCGATGCGGATATCGCCCTGCGCCCAACCCTAAACCCGCCCGAGCACTGGGTCGGTCGAAAGCTGATGAAAATTGCGTGCGCAACCTATGCATCGAGAGGCTACTGGGAGACTGTGCGCGATTTGCCTGCTGAAGAGCATCGCTGGGTCATGTTGGACGATGACTTGGACCAATCGCCCATGAGCAAGATCACGATGGTGAAAAAGGCGCGCGATGCGCGCGTCACAATCGTGAGCACTGTGATGGGGGTCTATGATGCTGTCCGCTCCGGGTTGGGCTTGGCAGTGCTGCCCTGCTACTTGGGCGATCAAAGCTCAGAGCTTGTGCGCCTGGATGAACCGGACCCGCGCAGCGTTTGGGATCTATGGCTGCTTGCCCATCCAGATGTCCGACGGAGCGCGCGGGTTCACGCGTTCTTTGAATTCGCGGCAAACCACATCACCAAGGCGGGATTGGAGATGCGTGATACCGCGATGTAACCCGCCCCAGAAAGCTGTGCTTTCACGCAAAGATCGTTTGCAAAACCTGCCAATTCCTTTGCCCGAGATTAGCCCCAACCTGTTTGGCACGGATCAAACAGGAGACACCCCATGTACAGAACCCTCACTGTGGCATCAGTCGCATTTGGCCTCTTTGCCGGCACGGCAACGGCGCTCGAAATCGAAACCAAAACTCTGGATGAGCTTTATGCCGACGCGCTGGCAGAGGGCGGAGAACTGGTTCTGCGCGCTGGCGGCGATGAGCCAAGCCAGATCGACTATTACCTTGATATGTTCAAGCTGCGTTTTCCGGACCTCAAGGTGACGCATAGCGTTGATGTCAGCATCAATCATGCCCCGCGCTACGATAATGCGCGCGCTGCCGGTGGCGACGCAAACATCCCCGATGTCATCCAATTTCAGACACTGCACGATTTCAGCTACTACACGGAACAGGGTCATCTCGAGCCCTACAAACCCGCCAATTGGGACAAAGTTTTCCCAGATCACCGCGACCCGAACGGCACCTGGACCGGTCTCTACGGTGTCACCTTCACCAACTATGTGAACCTGGATTTGGTCGATCCAGAAAACCCGCCGCGCGATGCACTGGACTATCTTAACCCAGAGCTTAGGGGCAAGATCATCCTGACCTACCCCCATGATGACGATGCGGTGCTCTATCAGTTTTGGATGCTGAAAGAAGCCTATGGCTGGGACTATCTGGAAAAGCTCGTGGCACAGGACCCGGTTTGGACTAGGGGGACGGCGATGCCTTATCACGCGGTGAACAATGGCTGGCATGCCGCAAGCTTCACAACCTTCTGGGCCTTTGAGAACTTCCCCGGCCTGAACACCGAGTTCCTCTTGCCCAAAGAGGATTACTTCCTGACCTGGTTTCAGACCGGTGCAATCCCAAAACAGGCGAAAAACAAAGCCGCTGCGAAACTTTATCTCAATTGGATGCTCTCAGATGAGTTCCAAAAAAATTGGCTGCAATTCCCGGTGCGCTACGATATCGAGGCGCCTGGTGGATATGGATCCGTGCTGCATCACAATACCTCGCCTGGCGACTTCCATCGTTGGATGCTAAATCGCGATCTCGTGGAACGCTTCCGTGGACAGATGCGCCAGTTAATCGGTCCTGCAACGGGCCCAGAATCTGTTGATCTCGACTATTCCCAACGGCCGGAGTGACCCCCCAATCAGCTCTCTTCATCGTCTAGGGCAAGTCTCTTTCAATGAAGGACCACTTAGCAGTTGGTCCTTCTAGCACCTCTCGATTGAGAAGATCCAGCAATCGCGATCTGCGCTAGAATGCCGGGCGTTGCTTACGAGCGACTGGTCCAGCGTCCCAACACCGCCGTTGCCTTTTGGCGTGACTGTTTGCTTAGCTCACTTGGGAAGAACCGGAGTCATCCGGTATTCGGTTGTTGCAGTAGCTGATTTGAGACGCCTTGCGCCTCTGGTGAGCCCGTCGGCAGCAAATGGGGGGACCGCACAAATGAAACTCGGATCGGCTTTGGCCACATTGGTGATCCTGGCCGCGCTATACGGTTTCCTCTTTGGGTTTGATGAAGGGATCATCGCTGGCGCTTTGCCCTTCATCGGGAAAGTTTTCACCCTGACGCCTGCCTCCGAGGGCTTGATGGCTGCAGCGGTTCCCTTGGGCGCTGTGTGTGGGGTGATCCTGGCGGCGCTTTTTTCAGACAAGCTGGGGCGCAAGAGGGTGTTGGTTGGCTGTGCCCTGCTGTTCGCCTTGGGATCGGCGCTCTCTGGCATCGCAGGTGGCATGACGACACTGACCATAGCAAGGCTTTGCTTGGGTCTGGCGATTGGCGCATCCTCTTTAGCGGCTCCAATGTTTCTAGCCGAACTCGCACCGGCAGCGCTGCGCGGAGCGGTGGTGACAGCCTATCAATTGATGATCACCATCGGCATTCTGATCTCTTACCTGATCAGCCTCGGGTTGGCCCCCTCTGAGCAATGGCGTGTGATGTTGGGGCTCGGGGCGGCACCTGCGCTCATCGCGCTTTGGGGCATGTGGCGCAGCCCAGAAAGCCCGCGATGGCTGGTCCTCAAAGGGCGCAAAGAAGAGGCCGGTGAAACCATTGCTAGACTTCAACCGGAACTGAGCCAAACTGACGTTGACCATAGCGTCCGGGAGATCGACGAGAGCATCGCAAGCACACCTCCCGCCGAGAGCTGGCGTGCTTTCCTATCACCCCAGATTCTGCCCTACGTCATATTCGCGACCACACTGTTCTTTCTGCAACAACTCAGCGGGATCAACGCTGTGATTTACTACGCGCCCAAGATCATGTCTGAGGCGGGGATGAGCGGGTTGAATTCTCAGCTTCTGGCCACGGTCGGTATCGGCGCCTTGAATATGGTCATGACTTTGGTCGCTATTGCGGTGGTTGACCGAATGGGGCGACGGCCTCTGGTGCTGATCGGGTTTGCCGGAGCAGCCCTGTCGCTGGCTTTGATAGCATATGCCTTCGCGCAGTCAGAGGTGCACCACACACAGGCGCTGACAGGGGTGTTCCTGTTCATCATGTTCTTTGCGGTCTCGATTGGACCACTGCCTTGGATCTACATGTCCGAGCTTTTCCCATTGCGAATGAAAACGCGGGGCATGGCACTGGCAGCATCAGCGAACTGGTCGATGAACTTCTTGGTGGTGTTCCTGTTCCCGGTCTTTCTAAGCACTTTCGGTGCGAGCTTCACCTTTTGCATTTTCGCTGCCTGCTGCACATTTGGGTTGGTGTTCTGTTGGTTCCGCGCCCCTGAAACCAAGGGCGTAAGTTTGGAGCAATTGGAGCAAGAGCTGATGGCAGCACGCGCCTAGAGCGTTTCAGGGTTTCACGGAAGCGTAACCTGCGTTTTCGAAGTCGTTTGCGCATTCCTGGGGTGTGAAGCGATCGAGAACGGCGCCGACTGTTCGCCAAAGGGTGTCTCGTGTCCGCGCGGTAGCGGCCCGCATC
>JBCDGN010000041.1:0-33216 GCA_038751255.1 Pseudomonadota bacterium | reverse complement strand
TCGGCTACAACCTGATGTATCCGTTGGGCGATTGGATGGTTGAGGGCTATTTCTCAGCGCTGTTCCCAGCCGTTGCCGTGCTAGAGCCGGTGGGCGTTGCTGCGGCAGACGCGGACGATCTGGCCTATGCGTCGACCTCGTCAGACTATTTCTTCCAGTTGATGTTCTGCGCCACCACTGCGTCGATCGTATCCGGTACGGTCGCAGAGCGGATCAAACTTTGGCCGTTCTTGATCTTTGTCGCAGTTCTTACTGGCTTCATCTACCCTCTCGAAGCCTCTTGGCAGTGGGGTGGTGGCTGGCTGTCTGAGATGGGTTTCTCTGACTTTGCAGGCTCTACCGTTGTGCACGCCGCTGGTGGCTTTGCAGCGCTGGCTGGCGCGATCGTGCTTGGTCCTCGGATCGGGAAATACGGCAAGGATGGCCGTGTGAACGTGATGCCGGGGTCCAACTTGGCGCTCGCAACGCTCGGGACCTTCATTCTTTGGCTCGGTTGGTTCGGCTTCAACGGCGGGTCACAGTTGGCCATGGGCACTGTCGGTGACATCGCCGATGTGGGCCGTATCTTCGCAAATACCAACACTGCCGCAGCCGGTGGTGCAGTAGCTGCGTTGGTCCTAACCTCTGTAATGTATCGCAAACCTGACCTCACCATGGTGCTGAACGGCGCTCTGGCCGGTCTGGTGTCGATCACCGCGGAACCCCTGGCACCGAGCCTCGGCGAAGCGACCATCATCGGGGCCATCGGCGGTGTGATCGTTGTCTTCACTGTCCCACTGCTCGACAAGCTGCGCATCGACGACGTGGTCGGGGCGATCCCTGTTCACTTGATCGCAGGCCTCTGGGGAACATTCATCGTGCCCTTCACCAACGATGGTGCAAACTATGTCACCCAGCTTATCGGCTTTGCAGCAATCGGTGGTTTCGTGTTCGTCGCGTCCTTGATTGTCTGGATCTTGCTGAAAGGCATCATGGGTCTGCGGGTCAGCGAAGAGGCCGAAATCAACGGTCTCGATATGGCCGAGCTTGGGATGGAAGCCTATCCAGAGTTCCACCGCGGCTAATCCAAGCCATCACATTAAACAGAAAGCCCGGGCGATTGCCCGGGCTTTTTCTTTTTGCTTTAGGGTTTTGGTAAGGAACTCTACTGGGCCAACCAGGCCGAAAAACGTTCGTTCAGCTCCGAATTGTGGTCTGCCCAAAACTCTGGGTTATTCACCAGCGCATTATCGAGGTTTGCCGCCGCCGTTGGCATATGCGGCCCCATCTCGGTCTTTCCGTCCTGGAACAGTCCAACCAGAGGGCCCGAGGATTTCCGCGCCGGACCATAGCTGATCCATTTCGCTTGATCCGCCAAAGGTTGGGTTCCTGTGGCAAAAGCGATGTATTCCAAAGCGGTGTCTTTGTTTGGAGCCCCTTTGGGAATAACGAAGACATCGAAATCCATCACCTGGCCATCCCAGATCACTTCAAAAGGTTGGCCTTCGTTGACCGCTCCACTGAAGACACGCCCGTTAAATGCTGTGGACATTGAAACTTCACCGTCCGCCAAAAGCTGCGGCGCTTGGGCGCCCGCTTCCCACCAGACTACGCTGTCCTTGATCGTGTCGAGCTTGGCGAAAGCCCGGTCCACACCTTCATCGGTGCCCAAAAGTTCATAGACCTCAGAGGCCGGAACCCCGTCGGCCATCAGGGCCATCTCTAAATTGGCGCGCGCGATCTTGCGCATGCCACGCTTACCCGGATACGCGTCGAGATCGAAAAAATCAGTGATCGTGGTGGGCGTGCCATCCAACGCTTCCGTGTTGTAGGCCACCACTGTGGACCAGACCACATTCGGAACGGCGCATTCGATCAGGGAGCCTTCGATGAAGTCTTCTGCAGCGGGGGTGCCATCGGGCGCAGGCGGCAAGATCGTGTGATCAATCTCTTCCAGCAGACCCTCATCGCAAAGCGAGATCGCGGCTGAAAATCCGACATCTGCCACATCGACAGTGACTGACCCCGCCTCAACCTGGGCTTTGATCGTGGTCGGCGGGCTGGATTCGTCCACAGCCGTCACGACGATCCCAGACGCGTCGGTGAATGGTTTGTGGAAGGCTTCAACCTGGCTCTTTGTATAGGCCCCTCCCCAAGAGAGCACAGTCAGCTCTTCAGCATAGAGGGCTTGCCCGGCGGCCACCAGGGCCGTCGTCAGTACGAGAGTACGTTTCATATTTTGTCCTTTCTGGTCTCACGCCCCCTTGAGCCCGGACCCAAGAGAACGGAAAGGCTGGTTCTGGTTTTCTAAGGTTCTCAGCTTGGCAAGATGCGATCCTCAGCCGCCGATGCCGTCCAAAGAAAGTCTCGGTCGCGTGTTGGCAGATCGCCTTGGCAACGGAGCAGTCATAGGCACATCTCTCCGCAGTGCGGAGGCCCATTTTCTTTCTATATCCTCAAGGCATGCGGACCAAAGAAAAACCCAACGGAAAGGCCGTGCGCACCCCCCTGAAAGAGCCGCTTCTGGACTGTTTGTCCGCAGCGAGGCCATTAGACTGGCAGGGGTGATGATTAATGTGGCGATCGCCTAGCCGCTGAGGATACGGTTTCCAGACAAGGGGAAAATGCACGGCGCAGACCTATTGCGATACATTCAAAAATGGGGGGCAGGTTACCATGGATCAAAGCGAGAAATATGAACGCTTTAAGGCGCTTCATTCCGGTGACGGGGCTTTCGTGATCCCAAACCCTTGGGATGTTGGGTCTGCCAAAATCCTCGACCATATGGGCTTTGAGGCCCTGGCGACCACCAGCGCCGGCTACGCCTTTACCAAAGGAAAGCGCGCTTCCCATGCCACATTGGACAGGGCCGAGATCCTCAAAAACGCGGCAGAGATCGTAGCAGCCACAAACCTGCCCGTATCGGCTGATCTGGAAGAAGGTTTCGGCGCCGATCCGCAGGCCTGCGCAGAGACCATCAAACTCGCCGCGGATATGGGGCTTGTCGGTGGCTCGATTGAGGATGCCACCGGGGATCCGGACGCGCCGATTTTCGAATTCTCAATGGCGGTCTCGCGGATTGAAGCTGCGGCCGATGCCGCGCGCGATCTGCCCTTTCTCCTCACGGCGCGCGCGGAAAACCACATTTGGGGACGACCGAACTTGGATGACACGATCAGACGGCTACAGGCCTATTCGGAGGCCGGGGCCGATGTGCTCTACGCGCCGGGATTGCCGGACTTGAAGGCTATCAAGACGGTCTGTGACGCGCTCGACAAACCTGTGAATGTCTTGATGGGCATCGGCGGCAATCGCTATTCGGTCGCTGAGTTGTCCGAGGCAGGGGTTGCGCGCGTCAGCGTGGGGGGATCAATGGCCCGGGCCGCTTGGGGAGCGTTCATGCGAGCCGCTGAAGAGGTGAAAACCAAAGGCACCTTTGACTACGCTGATGACACAGTGCCCGACCAAGAGATCGGCAGCCTGATGCAAAAGACTGCCCCGAGCATGCGGGGCTAACTCAACAACGCAGCCGACTGAGGTGCGCTCTCGGGTTGGCGTGGCAGCCAGGGCTGTCTATATCGCGACGATGGCCAAACCGAAGCAGAATCCAAATTACAAAGTGATCGCCGAAAATCGGCGGGCGCGCTATGATTATGCGATCGAAGACGACCTCGAATGTGGGATCATGTTGGAAGGGTCCGAGGTCAAGTCTTTGCGCATGGGCGGCTCATCCATTGCCGACAGCTATGCCAATGTCGAAGCGGGTGAGCTTTGGCTGATCAATGGATACATCGCCCCCTATATACAGGCGAAAAGCTTTGGCCATGACGAACGCCGCAAGCGCAAGCTTCTGGTCAGCAAACGTGAATTGGCCAAGCTTTGGTCCGCAACACAGCGCGAGGGCATGACGCTCGTGCCCTTGGTGATGTATTTCAACGACCGCGGCAAAGCGAAGGTTAAAATCGGCATCGCAAAGGGCAAAAAGACCCAAGATAAGCGCGCCACCGAGGCCAAACGCGATTGGCAGCGCCAGAAGGCGCGCCTGTTGCGGGATCGTGGGTGAGTCCCTCTTGTCTCAAGGCTTTAACGCAGATACCGCTAAAACTGACTTCGTAAGGAAAGGGCTCTGACATGCCGACAAGTGATCCGAAGACGCTTGTTTCCACAGACTGGCTGGCGGAGCATTTGAGCGATCCCGATTTGCGCTTATTGGATGGCTCTTGGCATATGCCCGCTGCAGGCCGAGACGCACGGGCCGAATATGAAATCGGACATATCCCAGGCGCGCGGTTCTTCGATATCGAAGATATCAGCGACAACCGCTCTGAGCTGCCTCATATGGCGCCGCCAACGGAGAAGTTCATCTCTCGGCTGCGCAAGATGGGCGTGGGCGATGGTCATCAGGTGGTGGTTTATGATGGCGCGGGGCTGTTTTCCGCCGCGCGGGTCTGGTGGCTGTTCCGGCTGATGGGAAAGACCGATGTGGCCGTGCTCGACGGCGGTTTCCCCAAATGGAAAGCGGAAGGTCGCGAGATTGAGGATCTGCCACCGATGATCCGCGACCGGCACATGACTGTGCAACGCCAAGCGCATCTGGTCCGGGATGTCACCCAAGTGGCGAGCGCCTCCAAGCTCAAGGACCATGAGATCGTGGATGCTCGGTCGCGAGAGCGATTTACCGGCGAGGCGGACGAACCTCGCCCCGGCATGCGCTCTGGCCACATCCCAGGGTCGAAAAACGTGCACTACGCCGCGTTGCTGAATCCCGATGGGACGATGAAAGATCCCGAGGCCCTTAGATCAGCCTTTGAGGCCGCAGGCGTCGACCTTTCTAAACCTGTGATCACAAGCTGCGGCTCGGGGATTACGGCGTCGATCCTCAGCCTCGCGCTCGAACGCATAGGCAAAACCGATCATGCGCTTTACGACGGGTCTTGGTCGGAATGGGGCAAGTATGACGATCTGAAGGTCGAAACCGGACCGGCATAAGACATCGCCTCAAGGGCTGAAAATCAGCATCAGATAGGCCAGGAACAAAACCAGATGCACTGACCCTTGCAGGGCGTTGGTGCGCGCGCCACCAAAAGTGATGAGACTTATGGCAAGCGTTAGGATCAACATGATCAGTGAGGCCGGTGGCAGGCCCAACGTGACGCTCTTCCCCGAAAAGATGCTGATCATCAACACCGCTGGCATGGTCAAACCAATGGTCGAGAGCGCTGCCCCAAGCGTGAGATTGACCGAACGTTGCAGCGCATTGTCCCGAGCGGCTTGAATGGCGGCAATACTTTCCGGCGTCAGCACCAGACAGGCGATCATCACACCGCCAAGGGCGACGGGCAAACCTGTGATATCGATGCCGAAGTCGACCAGTTTTGCCAGCCGTTTGGACAGCATAACAATCGGTATGAGCGTGGCGAGCAGCATCACCAAGTGATAATACAACGCGTAGGTTTGGCCTCGGCTTTTTTGTTTTGGCGGCGCTGTTTCGTGATCGATATCCAAAAGATGTGGCTGTTCAAAAAACGCCCGGTGACGACTGGTCTGAATGGCGAGAAACACAAGATAGAGCAGCCCCGCGATGATCGCGAAAAACGCCGCTTGGACCGGAGCATAGGTTGGGTCGGGGGTGGAGACGGTAAAGCCCGGCAAAATCAGTGCAAACACCGATAGCGGGATCAACACGGCGAGAAAGGCGCGCGCGCCCTGAAGGTTGTATTCTTGCTGGCCGTATTTCAACGCACCGACCAGCAGCGAGACCCCCACAAGCCCGTTGAGAACGATCATCACCACGGCATACATGGTGTCCCGTGCCAAGGTCGGGTTGCTATCGCCGGTTAGCATAATCGCGGCGATCAATGACACTTCAATCCCGACCACAGAAAGCGTGAGAATCAAGGTCCCATAAGGTTCGCCAAGAAGCTCGGCGAGTTTTTCGGCGTGATGCACCACCCCGAAAGCGCCCCAAATCGCCGCGCCAAAAACCCAAACGAAAAGACCGGCCGCAATCCAGTGATTGTCCAGATCTTTCAGCAGCGCATCCGCGCCAAACTGGAATGCAAGGAAGGTACCAATAATAATGACGAAGGGGATTTCGGTGCGGATAAAGAGCCCAAGATCGGGCAGTCGACGGGGAAGGTGCTCTTCACTCATCTGCATGGGGTGTTTGGGCTCCGTCTGGTCACCGTCGATTTTTTACCCACGCCGTTAAGGGATAATTTTACCATAGGTCACGCAAAGAAAAGCGCATTACCTGGCAGTTTGTGCCTGATAACCCATCTTGAAAACTATTTGTCTGGCGGCAGGTCGATGGTCTCGACCCAAGGTTTGAGATCAATCAATGGCGTGCCGTCGAAAACGTCTATGGCGTCGATTTCAATGCGACCTGTTTCTGGGTCAAGTGCGGTAATTCGGACCGTGCTCATCGCAATAGGATTGGGCCGCGCAGGCGAACGCAGGGCAAAGACCCCGCGCGGCCCATCGGTGTGGCGCGGGCGCTGAACAATGATGTCGCGGCGGCTTTGATCCATCCAATAAATCGCAATCACCGCTTGTCCGACCTCAAGCCCGGTCAGTCCGAGCTCAAAGCCCGCATGCAGCTCGATCTGGGCAGGTTTGCCGCTCTCTCGGGCTGCACGGATGTTTTTGGGGCAGCCCTCCGGCCCCCAGCTGGAGCGGATCACCCCGATGAAACTCACCGATCCATCGCCACGGGTGGCGGGATCGAAAGGAAGCAGAGTTTCACCGGGACGCGGTTCTCCCATCAGTTGACCAGTCCAGCATGCACCATCGCCGCATCAATCTCTGCCTTGACGCCGTCGGTCACACCCACAAGTGGCAAGCGTACTTCATCACTGCATTTGCCCAAGCGCGAGAGGGCATATTTCGCCCCTGCCAAACCCGGCTCTAGGAAAATCGCCTCATGCAGGGGCATGAGCCTGTCTTGTAGCAACAGTGCCTCGGCATAGTCCCCGCGCAGCGTGGCTTCCTGGAATTCTGCACAGAGCCGCGGCGCCACATTTGCGGTCACCGAGATACACCCGGTTCCACCATGGGCGTTGAACCCAAGCGCGCTGGCGTCTTCACCCGACACCTGGATGAAATCAGCGCCGCAGGTTTGGCGTTGCTTGCTGACACGGGTCACGTCACCGGTGGCGTCTTTGACCCCGATGATCCGGTCGAGCTTTGCCAGATCCCCCATGGTCTCGGGCGACATATCCACGATCGACCGACCGGGAATATTGTAGATAATGATCGGCAGGGTGCAGCAATCATGCATCGCTTTGAAATGGGCGTAGAGCCCGGCCTGCGTGGGCTTGTTGTAGTAAGGCGTGACCACCAGTGCCGCCGAGGCGCCGACCCGTTCGGCATGCTGGATCAGCCGAATGCCTTCGGATGTGTTGTTAGACCCCGCACCTGCGATCACCGGAACGCGGCCCGCAGCGGCGCGCACGACCTCTTCGATCACGGTCTCATGCTCATCATGGGTCAGGGTGGGGCTTTCACCTGTCGTGCCCACTGGAACCAGACCATGGCTGCCTTCGGTGATATGCCACTCGACCAAGGATTTGAGCGTGGCCAGATCCAAACCACCGTCTTTAAACGGCGTTACCAAGGCTGGGTTTGATCCTTTGATCATGGCACGCTCCTTTTCAGTGTTTGAAAGCCGCGCGGTGAATCCCCTCTGGCGGCGCGCGCGGACCCTACAGGCGAGCCGCAGGATTGCCAAGTTTGTGAATTGCACTCAGGGAGAGGGGCGATAAGGTTGCGCCGTCATCAGGAAAGGACCGCAATGAAACGGGCATATATTGCCTGCGCGGCAGGGATTCTGACCGCGTCGCTTTCGATTGAAGCAGCTTTTGCGGGGCTGTCCGAGGCCATGTCGGCTGTTCGGGCAGAAGACTGGGGCATTGCCAAATCTGAGGCGCGGGCAGATGGCGCAACAGCCGTGGCGATCGTCGAATGGCATCGGCTGCGCGCACGAGATGGCACGTTCGAGGAGTATCAAAGTTTTCTCACCGCCTATGCCGATTGGCCAGGTCTGCCGCTGCTTCAGCGTCGCGGCGAGGCAACGATTCCGCCCAGCGCAGAGGCGCGCGATGTGCTTGCCTATTTCCTAAAAAACGAACCGGCAACAGCCGAAGGCGCGATGCGGTTGGCGCAAGCCTTTGACGATCTGGGCGAGCGGTCTGCCGCAGAGGCAGAGGCGATCCGAGCCTGGACTAAGATGACGCTGAGCGCCCAGCAGGAATCGGTGATGCTCGCCCGCTATGGTCCGGCGCTGGCTGACCATCACATTGCTCGGATCGACAATTTACTGTGGCGCCACCGGTTTTCCGAAGCCGAGCGCATGCGTGGCCGCGTGCCCGAGGCGTGGCGGAGCTTGTTGGCAGCGCGCGTGGCGCTGCGCCGCGACCAACCCGGTGTGGATGGCTTTATCCAGGCGGTGCCTGCAGACCTCAGGGGGCATCCAGGGTTGGCCTTTGAGCGCATGGAATGGAGGGCACGCAAAGGGCGCACCGACGGAGTGGTAGAGATCATGCTGTCTGCCTCCGCCCGTGCGGACGGATTGGGGCGTCCAGAGGCCTGGGCCAAGCGCCGCCGCCCGCTTGCGCGGCAAATGATGCGGGCGGGCCGATCACAAGAAGCTTACCTATTGGCCAGTCAGCACCAACTGGAACGCGGGGTCGATTTCGCCGATCTTGAATGGCTTGCGGGCTATATTGCGCTGAGGGAACTCAATCGACCCCAACAAGCCCTTGTGCATTTTCAGCGATTCCGCAGCGGGGTTAAAAGCACCATCAGCTTGGGTCGGGCGGGGTATTGGGAAGGCCGTGCCTATGAGGCGATGGATCAACCGCTTCAAGCGGCGGCGGCCTATGCGTTTGGCGCAGAATTTCAGACCAGTTTTTATGGACAGCTCGCTGCTGAGAAAGCCGGTCTTCCAATGGATGGGCGGCTGACCGGTGCGGAGGCTTTTGCGGTGCCAGCCGATGCTGCGTTTTTACAATCGGATGTGTATCACGCAGGCAAGCTGTTGCATGAAGCCGGTGAGCTCGAACTTGCGGCACGGTTCTTTGCGCATATGGCGGAAAGCATGGATCGTGCGGAAGCGGGCCAGTTGGCGGTGGCCGTTTCGGGACTAGGGAGCGCGTATTATCCCCTCAGAGTGGCCAAGCGCGTCTCCACCGCGGGGGAGATGCTGCATGGTCCCCTGTTTCCGATGATGGAGATTTCAGTTGCAGGACGTGAAGGCGTCAGCCCCGAACTTGCACTTGCCATTGCGCGTAGGGAAAGCGAATTCAACCACCGCGTGATCAGCCCGGCTGGGGCACGCGGCTTGATGCAAGTGATGCCAGGCACAGCCGAGGAAACCGCGCGGAAACTCGGAGTATCCTATTCGCGATCTCGGTTGACCGGCGATGCAGAGTACAATGCGCTTCTTGGCACCGCCTATTTGTCACAGCTCAGGCGGCGGTTTGGCGGGGCTACGATCCTTGTCGCGGCAGGCTACAATGCGGGGCCTGGACGCCCCCCACGGTGGATTGAGGCCTATGGCGATCCGCGTAATGGGCGCACCGATCCGGTGGATTGGATTGAGCATATCCCCTTCCGTGAGACGCGAAACTACGTAATGCGGGTGATGGAGAGCCTCGCGCCTTATCGGGCCCAACTATCGGGTCAGACCAGTTCTTGGACGCTGTCCCAGGAATTGAGCGCGAGTTGACCTGGAAAGGTGGGCTCCCGCCCGTCTTCGACCCCTCGCGGGGTCTCATCCCGTTTGGGGAACCCGGTCGCATGGCGCATTGAGCCCCATGCGACCGGGCCCGTGCGTCCGCACGGGCTGCGCGTAAGGCCAGAGCAATGACAAGCATAAGGACGTTTAATCAGCCCCAGGGTTCGGGCTGCTGCACATAGGACAGATAAAGCGGGTGTTTGGGATGGCCCGCTTTTGTGAGCCCCAGATGGAAGGGTTGCACATCTGTGCTGCGGATCAGCGCCTCGACCGCTGGTCCGCGATCCAGATAAGCGCCATGAGCGCCCCAGGCGCACACCACTTGATCTGCCCAAGAACAGGCCTCGACAATCGCCGCGTCATTTCCTTCACCGATGGGATCGGTCTGCGCGCGCATGAGCTTTGGATCGGTCTCGCGCCAGGCGAAAATGTTGCAAACGCGGAACGCCCCAAAGCCCAGGGCCCGTGCCCGGCGCTCGCAGCGTTCGACCGTAGGGTCGTTTTGCACCTCGGTTGCCGTGGACGGGTTGAGCATCACAAAGACCGCTTTGCGGCCCTCTTCCTGCCAAACTCGGGTCAGCTCGTAGCGGTATTTCTCACAGGGCGAATAGATCGCCCAAGACCGGCAACCACCGAGCTCATGATATTTCGCCATCATAGGTTGAAGACCCGGTTTGGGTGGAGCGTCCCGCCGCGAAAGATCCCAAGCGCCACAGGTTGGCCGAGATGCGACGCCCATGCGCCTTCTCCATATTCTGCGCTGGCCAAAACCGGGGCGGGATTGCCGTGACGAAGCCGCTCTGCGGCCTCGGCGGCACAAGGCAGTTCCGGCAGATCCACAAGTGCTGCCTGAAGCGGCAGGAGCCGTTCTTCAAGCGCAGAGGTCTTCGCCTCGGCCACTACGATGTCGAAGTCGACCGCGTGGGCGAGATCAAATGGCCCCGACCAGGTTCGTCGCAGCCAAAGCACATGTCCAAAACACCCAAGCGCCGCACCGAGGTCTCGAGCAATCGCGCGCACATAGCCGCCTTTGCCGCAAACCATCTCGAAGATCGCGGTGTCGGGATCTGGTGTTTTTACCAAATCCAGACGCTCCACCCAAAGCGGACGTGCGGTGAGCTCCGGATCATCGCCCTCGCGCGCCAACGCATAGGCGCGCTGACCATTGATTTTGACGGCAGAGTATTTCGGGGGGACTTGGGCGATGTGACCTCTGAAGCCCTCAAGACGGTCTTCAATCGCGGCAAAATCAGGGCGGTCAGCGGCGCGGTCGGTCACTTTGCCCTCGGCATCATCTGTATTGGTGGCCGCCCCCCACCGCACCGCAAAACGGTAGGCCTTGAGGGCGTCGGCGATCACCGGCACGGTTTTGGTCGCCTCGCCCAGTGCCACTGCGAGCACCCCGGTCGCGGCAGGGTCGAGCGTGCCCGCGTGACCGGCCTTGGCCGCCCCAAGCGCCCAGCGGACTTTGTTGACCACGGCCGTCGAGGTTGGCCCGGCGGGTTTGTCCACCACCAGCCACCCCGTCAGATCCCGACCTTTCCGCTTGCGGCCCATCAGCCGAGCCTACCCATCCAAATCGCGCCGGACACTGTCCTGCGCAAAAAGTCTGCGGGTTTCATCCATTCGGTCGAACGTGTCATCGACAGCGAAGCGCAATTCGGGCGAAAATTTCAAACTCACTGATTTGGCCACGGCGCGGCGCAGCTCAGCCCGATTGCGGTTCAGTGCCTCGAGCGTTTCTTCCACACCATCACCACCGAGGGGCAGGACGAAGGCCGTGGCGACTTTTAGGTCGGGAGAGGTCCGCACCTCGCCCACAGTGATCGAGACCGCGTTCAGGTCGGGATCGTGGATCAGACCGCGTGCGAGCACATCCGATAATGTGCGCCGGATCAGTTCCCCTACCCGAAGTTGCCGCTGTGACGGCCCCGGTCCATCATGATGCCTGTTCTTTGCCATGCGGGGCAGATAAGCGATTGGGGCTGGTGGCCGCAAGCAAAGTTGCGGCAAATGCCGCAGCGAAATGTCGACGGCGCGGGGCCGAAAGAGAAGGAAAGTGCAATGTCCGATCTGCCAGGAATTGTGATCACAGGCGCATCTGGTCGCATGGGTCAGATGCTGATCCACACTGTGGTGGAAAGCGACAAGGCCGAACTGGCGGGTGCGATTGAACGTCCTGGGCATGACTGGGTCGGCGAGGATGTAGGCACAGCAATGGGCGGGTCCGCGCTCGGCATCACTATCACCGATGACCCACTAGAGGTGTTCGCGCGGGCCAATGCGGTGATCGATTTCACCGCACCGGCAGCGACAGTCGACTTCGCGGCGCTGGCTGCACAGGCACGGATCACCCATGTTATCGGAACGACGGGCATGACCGCAGAGGACCTGGCTAAGATCGATGCCGCTGCGCGCCACGCTGTGATCGTGCGCGCCGGTAATATGAGCCTCGGCGTGAACTTGTTGGTGGGGTTGACCCGCAAAGTGGCCGCCGCACTTGGAGAAGACTTCGATATCGAGATCATCGAGGCCCATCATCACCACAAGGTTGATGCGCCGTCCGGCACAGCGCTGATGTTGGGAGAGGCCGCGGCGGAGGGCCGGGGCATCGCGCTCGATACTGCCGCCGATCGCGGCCGCGATGGCATTACCGGAGCGCGGGTGCCTGGTAATATCGGTTTTGCCGCGGTTCGCGGGGGCGACATCGTAGGTGAACATGATGTCCTTTTTGCCGGTCCAGGCGAACGCGTGATCTTGCGGCATGTTGCGACTGATCGGCGTATCTTTGCCCGTGGCGCGCTGCAGGCCGCACTTTGGGGCCAGGATAAAAAGCCAGGACACTATGCCATGGCCGATGTTTTGGGACTGGAGTGATCCAAGTCTCGCGCGGATGCGTATAAGGGGCGTTATTCGATTTGACGCTGGAGTGACCCATGGCCCGCATCTTGACATCGATCCTCACCGCGGCCGCGCTTTCTTTCGCAGCAAGCTCGGCAAGTGCGTTTGAACAGATAAATCGCGCAGATCAGTTTGTGGCGGCGATTTCTGGTAAGGCGCTGACCCGTGTAGGCATCCGTCTAACGGTGTCTCCCGGCGGCGAAATTCAGGGCCGCGCATTTGGCAGACCTGTGAGCGGGGATTGGAGCTGGCAGGATGGGTATTTCTGCCGCGATCTTAGATGGGGTCAGAAGGAATTGGGCTACAATTGCCAAATGGTTCAGCGCGATGGCACGGCTTTGCGGTTCACCTCTGACCGAGGGGAAGGGATGTATGCCGATCTGTGGCTTAGATAACCCTCTTACGACTTAGGTTAAAGAGTGTTCCGGGCGCATGTTCCGGCGCCACGAGATCTGAGATTTGACAGAGTTTCCAGAAACTTGATTGGTTTGATGTCACCACCGGCTTGCCGAGAGCCACCTCAATATCATCGATCACCCCAAAGGCTGGCAGTGCGGTGCAGGACAGAAAGATACCCTCCACCTCGGGGCGGTCAGCGGCTTTTGCGGCGTTTATTATGCTCTCAGTCGTAATCCGCCCAATATCGCGATCATCGGCGACCCCAAGGCATTCTGCGGTGATCAGGTCGAACCCGGCTGTCTTAAAATAGGCGGCCATTGGTTCTGTGGTCTCCACCAGATAGGGCGTGACAAGCGCAAGGCGTCGCAACCCAAGCGCTTTGAAGGCGTCGACCGCGGCGCTGGCTGGCGTAACCACTGGCACATCAGGCCGAGACCTTTGAATGGCGTCGACCACAACCGCATCGCCTATGCTCACGGAGGCCGAGGTACAGGCGAAAAGGATGGCGGCCAGCGGCAAACTGGGCACCAGCAGGTCCGTTGCAGCCTCCAGTTTCGGGGCCATTTTGCGCAGGTTTTCCGGGGTCGTTGGATTGTCGTGTTGCACACGTGTGACATGGATCGCCGAAGTTCCGTCATGGAACAGCCGTGCGGCATCGCCCTCGATCGTCAAATCGGTTGACAGAGCGATCAAGCCAAAGCGGCAAATAGCACTTGGGTCCTGAAAAGCTGGCGCCACTGACGAGGCACGCACATCGGCCAATGGGCTATCTGGTTTTGTCATCGCGTCCGACCCAGTTGCTTGGCGCTAGAAATCGATCGCGATGCCCTTTTTCTCCCAATCGCCGTAGCGCACAGGCTCTGGCCCCTCGCGCCCCCCCAATTCCGGCGGCAGCGCCATTTCCTTGGCCTTGCGCCGACGTGCCTCCGCTTCGGCAAGGGCTCGCTGGGCCTCAGGAGGGAGATCGCGCGGCGGGGTGCTCTCTGACATAATCGTCTCGTCCTTGTGCTGGGTCCCACCACAGGATACGCCGCGATCTTCACAAGACAAGGGCGGCAAAGGGCGCAGAATGGAACCGAAGAGCGCAAGCGACAAAAGCGGCTTGGACGCGCGACGTTTGGCTCTGGCGCTACTGGCAGATGTCCTGGCGGATCGCCGCATGCTGAGTGACGCCTTGGAGAGCAGATCGGAAGAAATTGCCCGTCTTGCCCCAGCGGATCGGGCTCGGGCACAACGGCTCGCGACCGAAACCTTGCGCCATCTCCACCGCGCCGATGCCTGTCTGAAAAGCTTTCTGCAGAAACAACCTGCCGCAGCGACGCGGGATATCCTCAGATTGGGCACGGTGGAGCTCTGCCACGACCAAAGTGATGCCCATGGCGTGGTGCATTCCGCTGTGAGCCTCGCCAAAAAAGACCCGCGCACGCGTCGTCAAGCAGGCTTGGTGAATGCCGTTTTGCGACGCGTGGCAGAGGACGGCCCGGCCCGTTGGGCACAGCTGACCGCACCGGCGCGCCTGCCTGATTGGCTGCGCGGCCGGTTGCAATCTGCCTATGGTGCGCGTGCAGTTGCCCAAATTGAAACAGCCCATGAGATGGGCGCGCCGCTTGATCTTACCCCCAAAGACGGGAACGCGGCCGCGCTGGCTGAGGCGATGGGGCGCAGGGCTTTGCCCACCGGGTCGGTCCGGCTACCAAGATTGACGGGACCGATCTCTGGCTTGCGAGGCTACTCTGAGGGCGCATGGTGGGTCCAAGACGCCGCCGCCGCACTGCCTGCGAAAGCGCTCAAAACCCGATCCGGCGAGCGTGTTCTAGATCTTTGCGCGGCGCCAGGTGGGAAAACATTGCAACTCGCAGCGACAGGTGCCTCGGTCACTGCGCTCGACATTTCGGAAAAGCGTCTTGCGCGCTTGCGCGAAAACCTTCAGCGCACCGGGCTGAGCGCTGAGATCGTTGTCGCCGATGCGTTGGAATATGCGGGCTCTCCTTTCGATGCGATCTTGCTTGACGCGCCTTGCAGTGCAACGGGCACCATCCGGCGCCACCCGGATTTGCCACATCTTCAACGCAAAGCAGATTTTAAAGACTTGATCGCCCTGCAGGCACACCTGCTTGATCGCGCGGTTACGCTGCTCAACCCCTCGGGTCGGCTGGTCTATTGTACCTGTTCGCTTTTGGTGGAAGAAGGCGAGGATCAGGTGACCGCGGCTTTAGATCGGCATCCAAGTCTTCGTCCCGATCCAGAGGCGCTTTCGCTGACAGGGGTGGACCCGTCCTGGCAAAGCGCCATCGGCCTGCGACTACGCCCCGATTACTGGCCGGATCTGGGCGGGATGGATGGGTTTTTCATCGCAGCCTTCCAGAAAATCGGCTGAGACACGGTGAGTGATTGAATCTCAGGGGAAAACGCGCGATTCGGTGACAAAGTCAGGAGAACTCGCAGGTGGCACAGCAGCATAGTACTCGGATCGCGAAGCCGCGGTTGCGCGATCGGGTGGAAGCGCGACGCAGTGGATGGTCCGCGCAGTCGACCGGCTATGGTCTGACGCCTGAACCCCGTAGCATTGGCAATCCGACCCGCGGACGCGAGCTGTGTGCCGGGCGCTACCATTTCGGCGGCCATGTGGTGGAGGCCGGGCAGACCGGGCTTTGGACCGCCGATCACGGTGGGGACGACGCGTTTGAGGCCGGGCGGCAAGGGTTCGGCTGGCTCGATGATTTGGCAGCCCTTGGATCGGCTGCGGCACAGACACGGGCGCGCGCGTGGGTAGAGGACTGGATGGATCGCTACGACCGCGGCAATGGCCCTGGGTGGACTGCGCCCCTGGCTGGGCGACGGCTGATCCGCATGATCCATCACAGCCAATGGATTAATGGACCCAAAAAAGAGTACGCGCTCGATCTCAGCCGACAGATCGACCAGCATCTGCGCTTTCTTGGGCGGCGTTGGCGCTCTTCCGAACCAGGCTTGGCGCGGTTTGAGGCGATTGGGGGGCTGGTGATCGGGGGGCTGACCCTGAAAGATCGCGATCGCTGGTCCACCATCGGGCTGCGCGCCTTGGAAAACCTATGCCGGAACCGTATCGGATCCGATGGCGGCGTACCAAGCCGCAATCCCGAAGAGCTTTTGGCGGTGTTCGAGATCCTCGCATGGTGCGACTCGGCGCTCCACGGGCGCGGGATGATCACAAGACCAGAACATCAAGCAGCACTTGAGCGTGTCGCCCAGACCTTGCGAATGCTGCGCCATGCCGATGGGGGTCTCGCCCGGTTTCATGGCGGTGGCCGCGGCACACCAGGGGCGGCGGAAACGGCACTTGCCCTCGCTGATATCCGACCTGCCCCACTCCAAGACCTGGCGATGGGCTATGCGCGGCTTTCCCGCGGGCGCACGACGGTGATCGTGGATGCCAGCCCCACCCCGACGGGACCTGCGAGTATCGAAGCCCATGCCAGCACGCTGGCCCTTGAGATGACCTCGGCCCGGCGACCGGTGATCGTGAATTGCGGCGCTGGCGCGGGGTTTGGCGCGGAATGGGAGCGCGCGGCGCGCGCGACACCCTCCCACAGCACCTTGGGGATCGACGGGTATTCTTCGGCCCGGTTGGGCACGGAGGACCGCACGCGGGCTCTGCTGATGGACGGTCCGCGGGATGTCCCGGTAGAGCTCGACCTCACACCCGGACCGGCAAGCCTGGTCACTGGCCATGACGGCTATAGCCAGAGCCACGGCCTGATCCACGTCCGGCGACTTGATCTGGGGACCGATGGCCGCGCCCTTGCCGGAGAGGACGTGCTGACCGCGTCCGGCGACACCGAAAAGCGCCGCTTCACCCGCTCGCGTGATCGGGCGCTGAAATCCGGCGCCCAGGGGATCGCCTTCACCATCCGCTTCCATCTACACCCGGATGTGGATGCACGGCTCGATCTTGGCGGGCGGGCGGTGTCGCTACAATTGCCATCGGGCGAGATCTGGATTTTCCGCCACAGCAGTGCGTCACGGATGAGCCTTGACCCCAGCGTCTATTTGGAAAACACGCGGGCAACTCCTGTGGCAACGCAGCAGATCGTGCTGGCAGGACAAGCGCGCGACGACTTCGTGTCAGTGAAATGGAGTCTCGCCAAGGCCAAGGACTCGCCTGTGCATTTGCGCGATCTCAACCCCGCCGCCGCGGACTGACTTAGACGCCGGAGAACTTTCATGTCCGATCTTGCGCCTCTCAAAACCGCGCTTCTTTCCGTCTCTGATAAATCCGGTCTCGTCGAGCTGGGCCAGGCCTTGGCGGCGCGCGATGTCCAACTGATCAGCACCGGCGGCACCGCGGCGGGACTGCGCGCGGCAGGTCTGAGTGTTACGGATGTCTCTGACATCACGGGATTTCCTGAGATGATGGATGGTCGCGTCAAGACCTTACACCCGCGCATCCATGGCGGACTTTTGGCGCAACGAGAAAATCCGGCCCATCAAAAGGCTATGTCGGCCCATGGCATCGAGGGGATCGATCTGCTGGTGGTCAATCTTTATCCGTTTGAAAGCACCGTCGCGGGCGGGGCCGAAGAAGCGGAGTGCATCGAGAACATCGATATCGGCGGCCCAGCAATGATCCGCGCCGCAGCGAAGAACCATTCCGATGTCGCGGTGATCACAGATCCCGCACAATATGCGGTCCTGATCGCCGAGCTTGAGACCTGGGATGGTCAAACCTCGCTGCCGTATCGCAAGACCTTGGCGCAGGCCGCCTATGCGCGGACCGCGGCCTATGACGCAGCGGTCTCAAATTGGATGGCTGAGGTGGCTGAGTTCAGCGTACCGCCCTATCGCGCCTTTGGAGGCAAACTTGCGCAATCGCTGCGCTATGGAGAGAACCCCCATCAGGCGGCTGCGTTCTATCGTGACGGCAGCGCGCGGCCCGGGGTCGCCACCGCCACACAGCATCAGGGCAAAGAGCTGTCTTACAACAATATCAACGACACCGACGCGGCCTTTGAATTGGTGAGTGAGTTTGCCCCGGAAAGGGGAGCCGCTTGTGCAATCATCAAACACGCCAACCCTTGCGGCGTCGCAACAGGCGCCACCCTAGCCGAGGCCTATACACGCGCCTTCGACTGTGACCGTGTGTCGGCCTTCGGCGGGATTGTCGCGCTGAACCAGGAGCTTGACGCCGAGACTGCCGCCAAGATCACCGAGATCTTCACCGAAGTGGTGATCGCCCCGGGGGCGACAGAGGCGGCGCGCAAAGTCTTCTTAGACAAACCCAATCTGCGGCTTTTGACCACCGATGCGTTGGCCGATCCAGCAGCGGTGGGGATGTCGCTGACCCAAGTCGCGGGCGGATTTCTGGTTCAGGATCGGGACAATGGAATGATTGGCGCCGAAGATTTGAAGGTCGCAACGGAACGTGCGCCAACCCTAGAAGAAACTCTTGATCTGCTCTTTGCCTGGCGTGTTGCGAAACATGTCAAATCGAACGCGATCGTTTATGCCAAGGCTGGACAGACAGTGGGCATCGGGGCAGGTCAGATGAGCCGCGTCGACAGCACCCGGATCGCGGCCCGGAAATCAACTGATATGGCCGAAGCGCTCGGGCTCGCAGCGCCGCCCACTCAGGGCTCTGTCGTGGCCTCGGACGCGTTCTTTCCCTTTGCTGACGGGCTGATCGCCGCAGCAGAGGCGGGAGCAACCGCTGTGATCCAACCCGGTGGATCGGTTCGCGACGAAGAGGTGATCGCTGCCGCGGATGAACGCGGGATCGCGATGGTCTTCACCGGCCAACGTCATTTCCGGCACTGATCCCGTGCGGGCCCTCCTTCTGTCAGCGCTATTGGTTTTCGCTCTGGACCAGGCCAGCAAATATGGCGTGGTCTGGGGGCTCGATCTGATCAATTTGCGCCGGATTGAGGTCTTGCCGCCCTATTTGGTCTTTCAGATCGGCTGGAATGAAGGGATCAATTTCGGCCTCTTCTCTGGTGCGCCAGATGCAGTGCGTTGGGTTTTGGTGGCGCTTGCTATTGGCATTAGTCTTTGGGTGGCGCATTGGGCATTGAAGGATGGCAGGCTTTGGGCCCAGATCAGTGGAGGTCTCTTGGTCGGTGGGGCGCTTGGCAACGCGATCGACCGGGTGATCCATGGCGCCGTCGCCGATTTCCTCAACATGTCCTGTTGCGGCATCGTGAACCCGTTTAGCTTCAATATTGCCGATGTCGGCGTGTTTTTGGGCGCAATCGGGCTGATCTTGCTGTCGGGGAAAGACGCTCCTCCTAAGAAGCCTGCGTGACGCTGGCTTTAAGCTGCGCTATAAGCGCGACAACAAAAAGAGACGGCAGACATGACCCGAGCTTTTACAATCGTGCTTCTCAGCGCTGTGCTGGTGATCACCGCCTGCGGCTCTCGCGATCCCGACCTTCTGACCCATCGCCGAAGCGGTGAGGGACCAGATGAGTTCACTGTAGCGCCTGCGCGCCCGCTAGAGACACCACCAGAGGCCGCTGCTTTGCCGCCGCCAACGCTGGGGCTCGGGTTCAATCGCGCCGACGCTCAACCAGAAATCGACGCCATCGTCGCGTTGGGCGGTCGCGCCAACGCCACCACGCTTGATGGGATCCCAAACAGCGATGCAGCGCTCGTCCGCCATGCCACACGCAATGGACAGGATGCGGCAATCCGCGAGACGCTGGCTGCAGAGGATTTGGAGTTTCGCCGTCGCAACGATGGCCTGATCCTTGAGCGCCTGGCCAACACCAATGTCTATTTTGACAGCTATTCGAGGGAATCCTTACAGCAACACGAAGAGCTTGAACGCTTGCGCGCCGCTGGCGTTCGCACCTCTGCCGCGCCACCCAAAGAACTGTTCCCCGAATAGCTTGACCTCACATCCCCGCGGGGTCGGTTGAAAGATCCCTTGAAAGGCGTAGGTAGACTGCAATTGAGCAGGGAGCATCGGATGTTTCGAGCCTTCATCGCCGCCGGTTTGATCGGTGCGAGCGCGGTCAGCGCGGAAACTGTGAGCGAATTTACCCTTGACAATGGGCTAGAAGTCGTCGTGATCGAAGATCACCGCGCCCCTGTCGTGGTCAACATGATCTGGTATAAAGCAGGTGCAGCGGAAGAGCCCTTGGGCGTCTCGGGCATTGCGCACTACCTGGAACACTTGCTTTTCAAAGGCACGGACACCTTGGGTCCGGGTGAGTTTTCTCGGATTGTCGAGGCCAATGGAGGCAGCGACAATGCTTTCACTTCATGGGATTACACCGCCTATTTCCAGCGCGTGGCCGCAGACCGGCTTGATCTGATGATGGAGATGGAGGCCGACCGCATGGTCAACCTGCGCCTCACCGAAGAGGTCGCGGCCCCGGAACTAAAGGTGGTTTTGGAAGAGCGGAAGCAACGCACCGATAGCGATCCACAGGCGCTTTTCGGCGAACAAGCGCGGGCGGCACAGTATCTCAACCACCCCTATGGTCGCCCGATCATCGGCTGGCCGGAAGAGATCCAAGGCCTGACCATGCAAGACGCGCTCGATTTCTACGAGACCTATTACGCGCCCAACAACGCCGTTCTCGTGGTGGCAGGTGATGTAACCCCTGAAGAGGTGCGCAGCCTTGCCGAAAAGCATTTCGGTCCCATTCCGGCGTCAGAAACCTTGCCGGAGCGGCGCCGTCCGTCCGAGCCCCCGCAGCTCGCCGAGCGCCGTATCATCTTTGAGGATCCTCGGATCGCCCAGCCTTTCGTGCGCCGCAGCTATCTTGCCCCCGAACGCAATAGCGGAGATCAAGAAGACGCCGCCGCGTTGGCGCTTCTCTCAGCCGTGCTTGGCGACGACCCAGCGACCTCTTACCTGGGCCGCAAGTTGCAATTCGACGAAAAACTCGCGATCTACACCGTGGCTTGGTATCGGGGCCAAACGCTCGATGACACCACCTTCGGGATCGTTGTGGTGCCCGCGCCTGGGGTCAGCCTGGAAGAAGCCGAAGCCGCGCTTGACCGCACCTTGGAAAGCTTCATCGCAGACGGTGTCGATCCCGAACAACTCAACCGGATCAAACGCCAGATCTACGCGTCTGAGATCTTTGCCAAAGACAGCACCCAAGGTCTGGCCCGCCGATATGGGGCGGCACTGGCAACCGGGCTGACCGTCGAAGATGTCCAAGCCTGGCCCGATGTTCTGCAAGCTGTGACCGAGGCCGATATCATGGAGGCCGCCGCGAGTGTCCTCGACAAACGCCGCGCTGTGACCGGTTGGGTCCGTGCGCCCGAGGCGTCCGCTGATCAGGAGGTCACGCAATGAAAAAGCTTCTCACCTACGGCTTGACCACGCTCTTGATCCTGACCCTGGTGCTGCCTGCGCGTGCCGCGGTGGACATTGTCGAGGTCGAAAGCCCTGGCGGTATCAAAGCCTGGCTGGTCGAAGAACACGAGATTCCCTTCGTCTCAATTGACATTCTGTTTCGTGGCGGCACATCGCTCGACGACCCAGACGCAAGGGGCGCAGTCAATCTGATGACCGCGCTTTTGGAAGAAGGTTCTGGCGATCTCGACGCCCAAGGCTTTGCGGAGGCCCGCGATGACCTTGCAGCCTCGATCAGCTTTGACAGTTCCGACGACACTGTCAGCGTGTCAGCTCAGTTTTTGACCGATGTCACGGATGAGACGATTGCCTTGCTGCGAGACGCCCTAACCACCCCCCGATTTGACGAGGACGCGGTCGAGCGGGTGCGCACCCAGGTCTTAGCAAATCTCCGCTCGGACGCGGAGGATCCCGGTGAAATTGCCCGCGAAGCACTGTCTCAGCGCATCTATGGCGAGCACCCTTATGCCAGTAACGGCTCCGGCACATTGGAAAGCGTGTCAGCGCTGACACGCGAAGATCTGCTGAACGCCCATCGCGCGACCATGGCACAAGACCGGATCTATGTGGGTGTGGTTGGAGATATCAGCGCCGAAGATCTGTCCCATCTGTTGGACAAGCTTTTCGGGGACCTCCCCAAAACCGGCGCAACCCTGCCGGAACAGGTGGCCCTGAACCTCGATGGCGGCACCCATATCCAGCCCTACGACACGCCGCAATCCACGGTTCTCTTCGTTCAGGCTGGCATTGATCGCGAGGATCCAGATTTCTTTCCAGCCTTCGTGATGAACCAAATTCTGGGTGCGGGAGGTTTTGGATCGCGTTTGATGGCAGAGGTGCGTGAAAAGCGCGGTCTGACCTATGGCATCTACGCTTACATAGCGCAGAAGGATCACGCAGACCTCTTGATAGGACAGGTCGCGACGGCCAACGCAACCGTAGGTGAGACCATCGATATCGTCCGGTCTGAATGGCAACGTCTGGCAGAGGACGGCATCTCGCAAGAAGAGCTCGATCAGGCCAAGACTTATCTGACCGGGGCCTATCCGCTGCGATTTGACGGCAATGGACGCATTGCAGGGATCCTCGCGGGGATGCAAATCGATGGCATGCCGATCGACTATATCGCGACCCGCAATGACAAAGTGGACGCGGTGCGCCTTGAGGATGTGAACCGGGTCGCAGCAAACTTGCTGGCGCCCGAAACGCTCACGTTTTTCGTTGTGGGCCAGCCTGAAGGCCTGCCTACCGCCAACTGAGGCGACTTCCCATGACCCCTGGCTCATGCTAGGGGTTGTGGGATGAACGCGCCAGAACCCAAGATATCCCCAGATCTGCCCCGTATCAGGCAGCTTGATGAGGCCGCGATCAACCGTATTGCGGCCGGTGAGGTGGTCGAACGCCCTGCCTCAGCGGTGAAGGAACTGGTGGAAAACGCGCTTGATGCCGGGGCCGCGCGCATCACCGTCGAGATCGCAGAAGGTGGCAAAAGCCTGATCCGGGTCATCGATGATGGACATGGTATCGCCACAGAAGACCTGCCGCTTGCGCTTTGTCGCCACGCAACCTCCAAGATCGATGGCAGCGACCTGACCCATATCCACAGTTTTGGGTTCCGCGGCGAAGCCTTGCCATCGCTTGGCGCAGTGGGTCGGCTAACAGTAACGTCGCGTGTGGCGGGCTCTGACGCCGCCGAGATTGAGGTGCGGGGCGGGTCGCTCGGTCCAGTGCGTCCTGCGGCGCTGTCCCAAGGCACTGTGGTGAGCTTGCGCGATTTGTTCCACGCCACGCCCGCGCGTCTAAAGTTCCTACGCAGCGACCGGGCCGAGACGCAGGCCATCACTGATACGGTCAAACGCCTTGCAATGGCCTCTCCTGGCGTCGGGTTCACCCTGCGGGTTTGCGGTGAGGATGGAGGCCGGGTTCTGCTACGGTTCGACCCCGAATCCGGCAGTTTCTTTGACCGTTTAGGGCGACGGCTCGACCGGCTCTTGGGCAGTGGCTTTGCCGAGAATGCGCTGCCGATTGACGCCACGCGAGAGGCGTTGCGGCTCACCGGCTATGCGGCTCTGCCCACCTATAGCCGCGGTTCGGCAGTGGCACAGTTTCTCTTCGTCAATGGTCGCCCGGTCCGGGACAAACTGCTGAGCGGTGCTTTGCGCGCGGCCTATACCGATTTGATCAGCCGCGACCGTCACCCGGCTGCGGTTCTTTTTCTCGACTGCCCAGCGGAGCTTGTGGATGTGAATGTCCATCCGGCGAAAAGCGAGGTGCGATTCCGTGATCCCGGTCTGACGCGAGGTCTAATCGTCTCGGGGCTACGCCATGCCCTGGCGGCAGAAGGACATCGGAGCGCTTCGACCTTGGCTGCGCCCACATTGGGGGCGATGCAGCCAGAGCCCCCTGCACCCATCTACCAGCGCAGCTACAGCCAGATCGGCTACACCCCATCCCCTCCGCCGCAACAGCCTGGATTTGCGGAAACAGCGCCGCCATCGGTCCGATCCGAGCCTTTGCCGGAAAGCGATGCTGCAACAGATCATCCGCTCGGAGCCGCCCGTGCCCAAGTCTTTGAGAATTACATCCTGGCACAAACCGGCGATAGCTTGGTGATCGTCGATCAGCACGCTGCCCATGAGCGTCTGGCCTACGAGGGCCTCAAAACCGCCCTGGCAGAAAACGGTGTTCCGGCGCAGGCACTCCTGATCCCGGAAATCGTGGAACTTGGGGACCGCGCGGCGCTGCTCTTGGATCACGCGGAGAGTTTGGCAAAGCTGGGCCTTACTTTAGAACCCTTCGGTCCCGGCACAGTGGCGGTGCGGGAAACCCCTGCGCTGCTAGGCCAGATCGATGCGGCGGCGTTATTGGAAGACCTCTGCGATGCCCTGGCCGACGGAAGCGACACCGAGCTGTTGGGAGTTCGGTTAGAGGCAGTGCTATCGCGCATGGCCTGCCATGGCTCCGTCCGCTCAGGCCGTCGGCTGCAAGCAGATGAGATGAACGCGCTTTTGCGGGAAATGGAGGCGACGCCCCATTCCGGCCAATGCAATCACGGGCGACCCACTTATGTAACGCTGCGCCTTTCCGATATTGAACGGCTTTTTGGGCGCACATGAGTGATACCATAGCTGCCCTTCTTGCCGATCCTCAATCCCTCCTCCTCATCGGGGCTGGTGTCCTGGGTTTGGTGTTGTTGCTTTTGATCCTTGCCGTTCGGGCGGCGACACGCGCGGCAGCCTCCATCGATCCTTTGGCGAAGCATCTCGGCGATCTTGGTGGACGGGTGCAGGCCTTATCTGATGGACAGCAGCGGCTGACAGGCGGTTTGTCCCATGTCTCAGAAGCCCAGGCTGCTGCGCAAACTCAAATGCTTGCGACCATGGAACGCCGCCTTGAAGAGGTGACCAAATCCATGGGTGAGACACTGCATGGCTCGGCCACGCGCACGGCCCGGTCCTTGGGCGAGTTGCAACAGCGGTTGGAGACCATCGACAAAGCCCAGCAGAACATCGAAAAGCTGTCCGGTGATGTTCTGGGCCTTCAGGACATCCTGTCGAACAAACAAACCCGGGGGGCGTTTGGCGAAATTCAGCTGACCGATCTGGTGACCAAAGCGCTGCCGCCGAATAGCTTTCAGATGCAGGCGACGCTTTCGACCGGAAAACGGGCCGATTGCCTGATCGATCTGCCACAACCGCCCGGACCCATTGTGATCGATAGCAAATTCCCGCTCGAGGCGTATGAAGCTCTGCGCGCAGCCGAGACCGATCATGAGAAAACCGCTGCCGTACGGGCCTTTCGCACAGCCGTGCGCAACCATATCAAGGCAATTGCCGAGAAATACATTATCGAGGGCGAAACGGCGGATGGCGCGCTGATGTTTCTGCCCTCTGAAGCGGTCTATGCAGAGCTCCACGCGAATTTCGGCGAGATCGTCCGAGAGGGCTTCCAGGCACGGGTTTGGATCGTGTCGCCCACCACCTGCATGGCCACGCTAAACACGCTGCGCGCGATCCTCAAAGATGCGCGTATGCGGGAACAGGCGGGCGCGATCCGGAAAGAACTGGGAGCCCTGGTACGAGATGTGGAGCGGATGGGCGAACGTGTCGGCAATCTTGATAAGCATTTTGCGCAGGCGCAAAAGGATATTGGCGAAATCCGTACCAGTGCAGAAAAAGCGGGCCGCCGCGCGACCCGCCTAGAGAGTTTCGAATTCGAGGATCCGTCTGAAAAGCCAGCGCCCCTTACGCTTCAGCCAGCGACGCCGCGCGTGGTCAGATCCGAAGGAACGGTTGCACCAAGCGCGGAAGAAGCGCGTTAAACTTCAGCCGCGCGTCAGACGCTGCCAAACAGATGCAATCTTCGTCGCCGATGGCCACGGGCGTGTGGTGCAGATCTTCATCCGCGATCTCTACATCGCCCCGGGTAAAGCGGTCGACCTCGTCCTCAAACGCGCCTTGCAGCACCAAGGTCATTTCCGTGCCATGGTGGCCGTGATCTGGCATCGCCACACCACTTGGAATGTTCAGCAGCCGCACAGAAGCATCGCGCGATGTCTTCAAGATCGCTTGTTTCACGCCCATGCCAACCGGGCGCCATTTCACCGCGTCCAAATCGCCGCCAACGTAGTCCTGCAACGGCGCGGGAAAAATGCCCGGCGCGTGGTCTTCACGGATCGGTGGAACTACTCCCGCATCGCCGATCATGGCGAGCGTCGCTTCAAGACTGCCGTCTGACATCATGACGGAGTCGGTACTTTCCAGCACCGCACCACCCAGGGTGTCATACGTGTCCAACCGTGCCCGGCTTTCATCGGAGAGCGACACATGCGTCGCGACAACCAAATTAAACGCCTCTGGCAACGTGCCGGCGGAATAGGCCATCAAGATCTCGTCTGGCAGATGATGCTTAACCATCTTTCGAGCCTTTACCTCATTTCGTGGCGTAATCGTTCCAACGCCAACCTAATACGCGATTTGATTGTGCCCAGAGGTAGACCCGTTTCTGTTGCGATTTGACTGTGCGTCATATCGCCGAAATAGGCTTTCTCGACCAGACTTCGCTGCTTATCGGGCAGCGACGCCAGGGCATGGGACAACCGCTCACTTTCCTCCTGCAACTCGATAACATCGGCCTGATCTGGCTCGGCTTCGGGTCCCCAAGGCAGGTCTTCGGGCTCCGGGCGCTGCTGTTTCCGCAGCATGTCGATCTTTTTGTTCCGCGCAATCGTGAACACCCAAGTGGCCACACTTGCCCGAGACGGGTCAAACAGATGCGCCTTGCGCCACAGCGTCGCCATGGCTTCTTGCGCACATTCTTCTGCCAGGCTTTCACTGGCACCGGATTTCATCAGAAATCCTTTGATTTTTGGCGCAAAAAACCGAAACAGCACCGCAAAAGCGGTCTGGTCCTGATGGGTCTTGATGCGCTCAATGAGCGCGACCCAATTAGCCTCTTGTGAGTCCAACATCGTCAAGGCGCCATATCCGCCGCGTCTTTATTCCTACACTGCCGGATCGTTACCTTAAGGCTTTGTCCAGGCGCGTACAGTCTTTCTTGCGCGACTCATTGAACATACGGGCCGTGTTTACATTTGGATCAGAAAAAAAATGGCCCCTGGCGAACGGGACTGGTGGGACCGCACATATTGCCTTGCCTGAGGACGGGCATGGAAGCCAGTGCAATGACCTTAAATGGGCAGATGCCATGAAGCGAAGCAACGGGGCGGAATTGACGCCCCATTGCCTTATTCTTGATGATCGCAGTGCTTGGCTTGTGGCAAGACTTTGTCAGCCACCATGATAGGCGCGGCTGACAGCATAGCTGTCTTCCAGCCAATTCCACAGCACAACCTGCCCGTCACGGGCTTTGGCACGCAGAGCGAAGGTGAAAGGAACGGTTTCCTCGCCAGAGCCGGTCGTTATCATTTTCATGCGGCCAAAGACGGCAACGGTTTCTCCCGAAGCAAAAGCTTCGAGATTTTCCCAAAGGGTAATCTCTGTGTTTTCAGAGAACGTGCCGAGAAAGCCAAAGATCGTATCCTTGCCGTCCCAGGTGCCGATCCAGGGCAGGCTTGGATCGCCTTCGTTTTGCCAAACCATGTCATCGGCCATCAGGGCGGACATGGCCTCCATATCACCGCTGCCCATCGCCCCCATAAAGGCCATGACGGTGTCAAAGCTTGCCTGGCTTTCGGCATTCATGTTTTGCGCGGGCGCGCTTGTCGCAATCACCGAAGCCGTCATCGCAGCGGCCGCAATCAAGATTTGTCGTCTGTGCATCACTCTGATCTCCAGAAAGAAATTGATCAGCTGCCGGAGAGCTGCCCAAGGGCACCGGCCCAATCTTCGACGTGGTAGGAACGAACGATCTTGCCGTCTTCCAGTTCGTGGATATCGATGGTCAGGATATCAAACCCGCGTCCTTGCCCGTCGACGCCGAAAAGCGGCCCGACCGGTGTGCCGGTCGCACGGCTGCGAACAGTGACGACGTTTCCGTCCACATGCATGTCCTGCACCGCCCAATTGAGATCGGGGATCAACTGATCGAACGCGCCCATTTGGCCAAGGAAGGCCTCGCGCGTTTTGTTCTGGCCAGAATAATCGCCGACACTTTCCCAAGTCTCGGATGTGGCCGCTTTAAACGCGTCGACATGCGACTCAGAGCCGGGATTGCTCAGAAGGTCATAGAATTTCTGCACCGTATCCGTGTTGTCGGCAGCGACGGCGGAGGTGAAGGACAAAGCCGCGATCGAGGCAGCTGCAAAGGTGGATTTTACGAAGGTCATCGCAGGATCTCCCAAATCGTTCTGGATCTGCCCGCACCGAAAATGCGGGCACCGTGGGACCTAGATGGAGAAAGTTGCATTCATTCATAAGATGGTATTAATAAAATTATCTGTTCGGATTTCTTGACTAATGATAGATCGGCTACGCCAGATGGCGATTTTCGCCAAGACCATCGACCATGGATCCTTTCGCGGGGCTGCACGAGCGCTGCGCCTTTCGCCTTCGGTTATCTCTCACCACGTTTCGCAGCTTGAGGAACATCTTGGCGTGGCGTTGATCTACCGATCGACCCGCAAACTCACGCTCACTCGCGAAGGGGAACGGTTGTTGGTGGCCACACGCAAGATGCTGGATGCGGTGGAGGGTGAGCTCTTTGCAATTTCATCTGAGGCCACTGCGCCGAGCGGAGAGCTTCGCCTGACCGTGCCTTCGGTTCTGTCGCAATCGACCCTCACAGATCGGCTCGCAGCGTTTTCTGTTCGGTATCCGAGGATCAATCTGTCGCTGGATTACTCTGACACACGACACACCTTGATCGACAGCGGCTTAGATCTGGCCATTCGCATGGGGCCAAATTTCACCCCATCTGCGACCTCGCGGAGGCTCTTTAAGGTCCAACGCCGTTTGGTCGCGAGCGCGGCTTATTTGGACGGCCACCCAACCCCGCGCGCCCCCAATGACCTGGAGGATTGGGATTGGTTGGCGTTGACCCCCGTTCAAGGCATCCCTCATGAATTCCAACACGCCGATGGCAGGACCGTCACCATCAAACCCTCGGCGCGTTTGTCGACCAACAACGCAAAGGCGCTCTACAGTTTGGCACGCGCTGGTGCGGGACTGGCCAATGTGCCAGAGTTTCTAGCCCAAGAAGACGTTGCAGAGGGTGTGATGGCCTATGTGCTGCCAGAATGGGAACTAAGAGAGATTGTGATTTTTGCCGAATGGCCCGCCAACGCGCCAAAACACGGGCTGATACACTTGGTCTTGTCGGCCTTAAGCGGTGATCGAGAAAAACCCATCATCTAAGCTGGGCAGGCGTTGGAATCGGGATGCTGTGAAAGACAATACGCGTGTTCGCGCACCTATGTGCTCGCGCCGCCCACGCCGTCGAGTATCGCTTCATCAGCTAAGGCAATCATGGTCTCGGCCAGATGGGAATAGGCGATCGTCCAAGCCTCAGTGCAGTCGGGGTCTGGCATGGTCTTGCAACAGGTTGAGATCATCGTGGCCAAGGCCTCACCAACACGCGCGTAGTCCTCAGGCTGAACCCCATAGGCGACATGCCGTAGCGCGAGATCGCGCAACATCGGCACCAAAAGATCCAGCATATCGAGTTGCGCGACAACCGCGCCGAGCGTGTTGATGAGCTTGCGGCCTTGTCGTTCCATGTCTTCTACAAACAGACCTCGAACTTCGGGCGCGCGTCGGAAGAGATCGCCGTAGAACACCGAAGCGGCATCGTCTGGTGCCTCTGCAATGTCTTCAAAGCTTGCCCGAATAAGATCTATCTGCGTTGGGGTGAGGGACATGGGACTTGCTCCGCAATGGTCAGGTCGCCGAAGCGACCTGAGTGAGCAGATTAGTTTTTATGTTCCGGCCAGTCGTAGCGATACTTTGGCTGGAATTTCTGGCCGTTTAGAAGCTTGCCGTCCTCTTTCTGGCGGTTCGAGGCAGAGCGAATAAACGTCCAGTATGCGCTGTGTGAGATCATGGTACTATTCCTTGGCTTTTACTGTCACGCTCCGTTTTTCGAAGCGCTCAGCGGAAGTAATGGAATCGATCTTGCGAATGAATAGGTACTGGCACAAGCTGTACATGCATTTTTGCAGGCATTACACCCATGCATGATTTTGATTGGGACGATCTTCGGCTCGTACTGGAAATCTCTCGGGCCGGATCATTGGCGCGTGGGGCCGAGAGGCTTGGCTATGACCAGTCCACAGTTGGCCGGAGGTTGACCAAGATCGAGGCCGATCTTGGGGCGACACTTTTCATGCGCTCTCGCAAGGGATTGATGCCCACGGATGCAGGCCAAATCGCGATCCGGCGCGCGACGGATATCGAGCGACGCATGGATATGCTAGCCGAAGGAGTTCTAGAAAGCGGCAAAGGGTTGGCGGGTGATGTGGAAATCTACGGCAACCCTTGGCTTTTGGATCGGTTAACCGCAAAAATCGCGCCGAAACTCCTCATCGAAAACGATAAGATCAACTTGCGCATCAATGGCACAGGGCAGCCTCATTCGGACACTTCAGGCGCTGCCATCGGCTTGTTCATTGAGGCCAAACCCAAGCCCCCCGGTTTGAGCTGCGACTCGGCACGGTGCCCTACAGGGTCTATAGAGCCCAACACCAGGCGCAGATGGAGTCCCTTCCATGGGTTGCCTTTCACGCCCCGGGCACGCCCCGCGCCCGCTATCTTCCAGTCCTGAACAGGTTGCGCAAACCCGATGAGCGTATCGTTTTTTCCGCCTCCGAGACCGGCCTTCTGGTGATAGCAGTGGCGGCTGGCGTCGGGCAAGGGCTTTTGCCAAAATGTATCGGCGACGAACACGACAAGCTGGTGGTGTATGGCACCGGTGCGCTCGATATGGAGGCCACACTGCACTTGCATCCTGACGCGGTGCAGCTTCGCCGCGTGCAAACGGTGAGCCGGTTGATCCGAGAAGCTTTCGCCTCGGTCTTTTATGGCGACAGCGCCGGTCACATATAGCGCGGCTTAAACCTTACCGTATCTACCAACCCAGATATCGCTCTGAGACAGACTTTGTATGGCCAACCGATCTTCGGTTCCATGACCGTGCGCGCGCCGGCCATTGCATGAACAATCGAATTTTTCTGCCGCAACCGAGTTTAAACACCACAATTCAGACCAGAAGTGTCGATCAAGCGACCTGCCGTTTCCACGACTTCGCCCATCGGATGAAATCGACGGGTGAAACGGGACGCGAGAAGAAATAGCCCTGAAGGTTGTCGGCACCGATACGGGCAATTGCTTCTGCCTCGCCAAGGGTTTCGACACCCTCAACGACTGTTGTCACCGACATGCGGTTTGCCATGTCCAAGATACCACGCATGATGTCGCGCGCCTTGGGGTCTTTATCGACCCCAGGAACAAAGATCCGGTCAAGCTTCAGGCGATCAGGTTTCAAGGCGAGGACCGATGCAAAGCTCGCGTGCCCTGTGCCAAAGTCGTCAACTTCGATTTCGATACCCATCGCCTTGAGATCCGAGATCGTGTTCTCAAGCTCTGCCGTTGGATCGTCCAAAAAAGCCGTTTCAAGGATTTCAAACGAAAGTCCGGACGTTGGAAAGTCCGACCGAGATCGAAGCTCAGCCACAAGATCCGGCGAGGCCAACCGCCGCGCAGAGACGTTGACTGAGATTTTCAGAGGATGTCCGAGCTCGGCGACGATCTCTTCACGCGCTTTCAGGGCAAGATCGAGTATCCGCCGGTCGAGATCCGGCATCATTTTCAGCTCTTCAGCAAGTCCCAGAAAGACATTGGGGGCAAGACGGCCACGCTCAGGATGATCCCATCTTGCCAGCACCTCAGCGCCGGTCAGGTCATGCGTTTTTGCATTCACTTGCGGCTGAAGCTCAATCGAAATCTGATCGCGTTCGATCGCAAGTTCGAAATCGTTGATCATCTTTAGCTTGGCTTCATGCGATGCCCCAAGCGTTGCGCTGTAGGCGACAGCCTGACTGCGCCCGTTTGACTTCGCTTCATAGAGCGCGAGGTCTGCGCGCCTTAGCGCGTGCGCCAACGGCTCTCCCGATCCGACCGTATCGAACCCGATTGACGCACCGACGCGCAGATCAATCCCTTTGAACCTTTGCGGCACCAGAAGCGCGTCCAAAAAGTGGTCGCAATGCCACTGGGCATGCATGTCAGTTCCTTCAAACGGAACCAGCAAGACAAACTCATCTCCTCCGATCCGAAAGGCAAGGTGGTCTACGGCTTCACCGGCTCTCGCTAGCAGACACTCCGCCACCCCTTTGAGCACCGCATCCCCTGCCTCATGCCCAAATGTGTCATTGACATACTTGAATCTGTCCAGGTCGATCGCCAGCACAAGAAATCTGGAGTTTCCGGCGGAGGGTATCTTTGGACCCGCCGATATTTCGTCCAGAAGTTTGCGGTTGCCCAGGCCCGTTAGGGCATCATGGCGCGCCGCGCGCGCATTGTCCTCCTGTGCCCTTTGCATGGATTCAATAGACGCCTTGACCGCAGCTTCACCAGAGACCAGATCAGATCGAAGTTTTTCAAGAGAACGCGCCATCGCGCCGAATTCGTCGCGACGTTCGCGCCCCTCAACAGCAGTGTCATAGTGGCGCCCGGCAAGCCTGGACATGGCTTCGATCATTTGGCGGATCGCGCGTCGTATGTCCAAACCGATCCACCAGGCAACAACGCCACCGAGCACAACGGCTAAGACAACCGACCCGATGATCATGGTAAAAGCCAGGACGCGCATGGCTTCGTTTTTCGCATGGCGCGTGACCATGAGGCCGCGTTCTTCTTCCTCGAAGGCAGCCATGACCTCTCTGAAGCTGTCAAAGTAGGTCTTTCCGAAGGCTTCGCCGACCAGGTCCGCCATATCGTCCATTGTCTTCGCGCTCCCCACCTCTCGGCGTAGGGCCAACATCGGATCCATCACTCTGGCGCGCCACACATCGATTGCCTGCTCGATCTGAGCCAGTTTCGCAAGCTGAGCAGGGTCTCCGCTTACGGCGTCACTCAGTAAATGAATCTGCTCTGAGAGCGACGCTTTCCCGGTGTTGTAGGGCTCAAGGAACACCTCGTTTCCGGTGAGCAGGAAACCTCTGATCCCAGTTTCCATATCCACCGCCGCGTTGAGAAGCAGTTTAGCACCAAGAATTCTACGCAAAGCCTCCGGTGCCCCTTCTGTTGTTGCCAAAGCATCTGGGGCGTTCCCACTGATAATCTCCAACAAGAGCGTCTCTTGACCGTCATATTCATTGAAACGCCCGGCTTCGGCGCCAACGAAGTCAGCGATCAACGTGCGAATGCCGTCAAAGTGAAACTTCCCGCGGCCTTCACTT
>JBCDGN010000040.1:0-33360 GCA_038751255.1 Pseudomonadota bacterium | reverse complement strand
GCATCACCATATTGACCTCGGCCCCGATCCCTTCGACCAGACGACGGATTTCATGCAGATCGGACGGCATGTTGAAGGTGCCGTACATCGGCCCAAGCAGATTGACCCTTGGCTTGTCGCCCTCGGCGCGCTTGCGCTCTTTCGGCATCCGACCTTTGGTCATCCCAAACTCTGTGAAGAGCCAAGTCATCGCCCGGTCCGCAGCTTCCCACTGATCCTCGTCAATGGTGCGCGGCAGAAAACGTTGAATATTAGTGCCCTGAGGCGTTACTCCGCCACCGATCATCTCGGCGATGGAGCCGGTCACGACCACCGCTGGCAGGGCCGGATCGAGCGTCCCCCAAGCACGCTTCATTGCCCCTTCGGTGCCTTCGCGGCCCAATTCTTCTTCACCGAGGCCTGTGACTACGATCGGCAACTCATGCGGGGGGAGAGCATCCGTGTAGTGCAGAACCGAGGTCACCGGCAGGTTTTCGCAGCCTACTGGACCATCGATCACAACCTGCAAGCCTTTGGCGGCGCAAAACGCGTAAATTGCTCCCCAATAGCCCCCGGCCCGATCATGATCCTGGATCAGCATCAGATCATAGCCTCCGCTTCCGCGGCGCGACGCCGTTTTTCGATCTTCTTGAGATTGAGCGCGCGGTACTCGGGGTGAAGATTAGGATCGCCTTCCCAGACACCGGCGGCATCTTCTGATCCGACCCCTTCGAAAAAGGCCTGCATCTTGTCCATGCGGTCCTTATTGCCAATGGCCGCATTGACCACCTCAGCGAGACTGCCAGCCCCCGCCGGCCCCATGAGGGGACGCGCCGAGATGAGATTGGTAAAGTAAAGCGACGGGATCCCCTGCTCTTTTGCTTTTTGCACCACCGGTGTGGTTCCAACAGCAAGGTCCGGTTTGATTGCCTCGACTGCAGCACAATCGTCTTCCAGAGAAGCGCGGAATTTGACCGTCACGCCTTTCGCTGCGAGCCAGTCCGCGTCCGCAGCCGACCAAGGAGATTTCGCGCAGGCACTGCCCACATAGGCGACATCTGCACCGCTTTCGATCAGAAGCCGCGCAACCAGCAATTCACTGCCTTCATAGCCAGACAGCGTGATCCGACCCTTGATTGGCGCGCCTGCAAGCGCCCCTTTGATCGCCGGAAGAAACGCGTTTTGCGCTGTGGCCAAGGCTTCCCGACCGACACCGAAAGTATCAGCGATGGTCTCTAGCCAAGCGGCGGTTCCATCAAGACCCACCGGCGCGCTGCCAATGATAGGTCGCCCCGCGGCTTCGAACTCTCGGACTGCTGCTGTGTAGAAGGGATGGATCGCCGCCACTGCGCCGCAATCAAGCGCCGCGTAAAGCTCACGCCATTCCCGGCAGGGCACGGTCGGTCCTGCGGCGAGACCCAGCGGGGCAAGCATCTGGCCGATCATAATTGGATCGGCTGGGAACATTTCTCCCAAAAGCGTGACGGTGGGTTTGTCGGTCTGCGCGGTCTCGGGCCGGGCCACGGGACCTGCCTCGGCCTCTTGCCGGGCGTAGTTGAGCATCGCACCCGCCAGCACATCTTTGGCCTCGGCATGAGTAGGGATCCCAAAACCAGGCACATCGATGCCCACGATGCGCACCCCGTTGATTTCCTTCGGCAGCAAGCGCAGTGGCACGCCGCTGGCAGTGGGCACGCAGAGGTTGGTCACCACAACGGCATCAAGTCGCTCTGGATCGGCCAACTCATGGACCGCATCGCGGATGTCTTCAAAAAGCTTGCCGGTGACCAGTGTTTCGGAATTGAAGGGCACATAGCCCACAGACCGCCGCGCGCCGTAGAAATGACTGACAAAGGTCAGACCGTACACACAACACGCCGAGCCAGACAAAAGGGTCGCCACACGTTTCATCCGCAGCCCAACGCGCAGACTGCCGAAGGCGGGGCACATGCTTTGCGGCTTGTCATGGGGACCGGTCGGATAGTCTTTGGCGTATTGCTCCAAAAGCTCCGACTGCCCGGCAGCTTTGGCCGCTGCTTCCATCTCAGCAGCCCCCGCATGGCACCCAAGGCCACCGTCAGAAAGTGTGGGCGCTTGCGGGTCTTCCACAGGGGTGCCTTCGATCACCTCAGCATCCTGCGCGGCATCATATGTGATCTCTTCGCTCACGCTTGACCCACTGGTTTTTGGGTCCCGCGGGCCGGGCGCGGCTGCGCTTCATGAACTCGCAGACACTGCCGCTTTGCGCGCACGTCGTTTTGCCTTGGGAACCCCCGAAAGTCGCGCTTCTGTGGCTTTCTCTCAAGCACCGTCATAGATCACCTCCAACGAAGGCTTCGGTGCTGCGAACTTGCCGCGCATATCAGTGTCGGTTGCAGGTTCCAGGACTACGCCCGCGCCGGTCTCGGATCCGTCAAAAAGCCCAATCAGTTCGTCTTGGTCGAGAGGTTTCGGGCGCACTGGCGGCGCCAAACCGACCGCCTCCGCGAGTCCAGCAAAGAGCGTGCCCCATTGCGATGCATTGGTCCCAACGATCTGATAATTGGCCGATTTTTTCCGCAGATCGTCATCTTGCGGGATCGACGCCAAGATCGGGATCTGAGCGGCTTCAGCGAAAGCTTGCGCTTCGCCGGAATGGTCGTCCTTGTTGACCACCAGCCCTGCGACACCGACATTCCCGCCAAGTTTGCGGAAATACTCCACGGCAGAGCAGACATTGTTCGCCACATAAAGCGATTGCAGATCGTTCGAGCCGACCAGTATCACCTTTTGCGCCATGTCGCGGGCAATCGGCAGACCGAAGCCCCCGCAAACGACATCGCCAAGGAAATCCAGCAGCACATAGTCGAAATCCCAATCATGGAAGCCGAGCTTTTCTAGGAGCTCAAAGCCATGGATAATCCCGCGCCCGCCGCAGCCGCGGCCAACCTCGGGCCCGCCAAGCTCCATCGCGAAGACACCGTTGCGCTTAAAGCAGACATCCCCGATTTGGACCTGCTCGCCTGAGAGCCCTTTTTTGGTGGAGGTCTCGATGATCGTCGGGCAGGCTTTGCCGCCGAACAATAGGCTGGTGGTATCGGATTTCGGATCACAGCCGATCAGCAAGACGCGTTTGCCCTGTTCGGCCATCATGTGGCTGAGATTGGCCAGGGTGAAGCTTTTGCCGATGCCCCCCTTGCCATAGATCGCGATGATTTGGGTGTGTTTCTTCGGCGGCTCAGTGGCCAGATCAGCGAGATCCTCGTGCGCCTCAGCCCGGAGCCGCTCGTCGAAGTCTTTCAGATTGGGAACATCGTCTTTCACGCGGCTTCCTTCCAGTCGAGTACCATCTTGAGGCAGGTTGGGTCCTCAAATGCAGTGCGATAGGCCGTGGCGGCCGCTTCGGGATGGGCATGGTGAGTGATCAGATCGCTCAAAGACAACGCGCCGCTGTCGACCAACGCGCGAACCGCCATGAGATCCTGCGGAGCCCACTCAGCGGCGATACGAAGACGCGCTTCGCGCATGAAGGCGGGCGGGAAATCAAAGGCGATCCCGTCCGGGTAAAATCCTGCCAAAACGATCTCACCGCCCTTGATCAGACGCGCGATTAAGTCGTTGAGGATCGCGCTATTGCCGGAGGCATCATAGATTGCGCGATAATCTCGACGCGGATCGGACTCCGGGTCGATGATGTCGTAATCAAGCTCGCTCTGTCGCCGGTCAGGATTGGCCTCCCAAACTGTCGGCGCTGGCGCACCTGCCGCGATCGTCAAGCGCGCAATCAGGCGCCCTAAAACACCGTGACCAACGATCAGATCCGGCAAGTGACCGCCAACGCCCGCCACGGCGTGGCGCGCCGTCGCCGCGAGTGCGTAAAGCGCGCCCTCGGCGCCAGAGTAAGGATCGATGCGCATCACCCGATCCGCCCGCGTGACGAGCCGCTCCGCAGCACCGCCGAAAAGCCCGCGCGCGCCCACGAAGCAATCCGCTCCTGGAACAAAAACCCGATCACCGGGACGAAACCCCGTGTCAGGCGCAGCTTCCACCACACTCCCGGTGGCCTCGTAGCCTGGGACCAATGGATACCCCATGCCTGGAAAGGACGGCATATCACCGGACCAAAAGAGCTTTTCGGTCCCGGTCGAGATTCCAGAATGGCTGATCTCGACAATGATCTCATTGGGCTTTGGCGTATTCAGACTCAGCGTATCCAAATGCAAATCTCTGGGTTTATTGAGAAAAACGGCCCGGCATTCCATGATCGCCTCCCCCTTTAGCTGCGTCGGAATCGTTGCTTGACATACCAGTGTTCAGGCTCTGTCAGTTTATTTTGTCATCTCAAAGTGTCAACTAAAACTTACACTTTGAAGCGCGATTACCCTGGCTTATGACAGACCACAGCGCTTGAGATGAAAGGGCGCGGCGCTTTGGGAATGCGCATATCTGCAAATCCCGCTGCCTGGCAGAGCTCTGCGATACGCTGTGACGTCCGCAACGTGCCAGTGCCCATCGCCAGTGTGTAAAACGCGAAATAGACGTCGCAGGCCGGATCGGGCCGCTTGGCGCCGCCCATCGGCTCTGAAATGATCAAACGCCCGCCCGGTGGGAGTGTTTCATAGGCTTTGGCCAGCAGATTGGCGACGGTGGCATCCTGGTGATCATAGAGCACGCGGATCAAACTGATCGTGTCCGCACCGGATGGAAACGCATCTTGTTGAAAGTTCCCACCAGTCACCGTGACACGATCCGCAACTGGGCTGACCGCGAGGCGCTCCGCTGCCGTGGCAACAACGCCAGGCAGATCAAAAAGATGTCCTTCGATCTTCGGATGTGCGCTAAGAACCTCTTGCAGAAAGACGCCAAAACCACCGCCAACATCCAAGAGCCGGCGCGTGCCGCGAAAGGACACCATTCGCAGCGTATCCTGCGCGACCATGATCTGGGACTGCGCCATGAGATCGGAGTAGCGCTCAGCCACATCACCGGTGGCGTGATCTCCACTGAAGACATAGGGCCAGAACTGCGCAAGTTGCGTCTCGCCATCATTGCGCAGCAAGGCAATCGGGTCGGCCATGTCGGCATAAAGCGCCCGATTGTGCAGGATCATCGCCTCAAGACCTGGGGCGCCGGTGATCGCAGCCCCCATGCGCGTCAGGCCGTAGCGCCCGCCTCGCGCTTGACGCAGCAAACCCAGCGCCGCCCCCGCTCGCAGCAATTTCTCCATGTTTTCAGGAGACAAACCCGCCCCAAGGCCGAGCTTTGCTGGAGTTGCAGGCCCCTCCATCAACTGATGCAGTATCCGCAGTTCGACCAAGGTGGTCAGCACTTGAGAGGCCACAAACCCCTGCAAAATGCCAAAGATCACTTCGCCTTCGCGCCGGACCAAGCCGCGGAACAACGGGATTTGACTTGCCCATTTTTGAAACCCAGGGTTCGCCGCCAAACGGTTCAGCCAAGTTGGTGGCGCAAACAGGCTTTCGGCAAACATCAAATGGCGTGGCGGGCGAGCTCCGCCGGCATGATTTTTTGTGATTGAAGACGGACCAATTGGGCCAGACCAGCTTCACCTGGGCAGGAAGGGATTGAGGCGATCGCGCCGGCAAGCGTGTCGGACAGACGTTCAGTTGCCCCTTTGACGCCCAGCGTAGAAACCGCGTTCGGACGACCGTGCAAGTCATCCTGACCCACAGGTTTCCCTAAAGCGCTTTCGCTCATCAGCGCATCACGCAGATCGTCGGCAATCTGAAATGCTTCCCCGATCAACGCGCCCAGATCATACCACGGCTCCGGATCATGACCCGCGGAAATCGCGCCCATCTCGGTTGCCGCGATGAACAGCGATGCGGTCTTGGATTTATGATAGGCGGCCAGGTCGATCTCCGCTTCACTTTCCCAGCCCTGACCAGCGCAAATCCCATTGGGCATACCAGTGCGCTGCGCCAAAGACAGCAAGAGACCACCGGCACGCGGCTCCCCACGCGCCGCCAATCGCGCAAGCGTTTCAAAAGCGAGGATGATCAGACTGTCACCAGCAAGAACAGCCAGCGGTTCAGAATGGGCGCGATGGATCGAAGGTTTGCCACGCCGGATCGCGGCATCGTCGAAACAGGGCAGATCATCATGGACAAGGCTCGCGCAGTGGATCAGCTCCAGAGCCGTCGCGGCAGCATTCGACACCTGTTGGCGACTATCGCCACATGCGATGGCAACAGACAGAAGGATCGTCGGGCGAATACGGGCACCGCCTGGAAAAACCGCGTCTTCCAAAGCCGCGCTCAATCGCGAGGGTGCATCACCGTATTGCGCTTTTTTAATAGCGCTGCGCATCGAGGAATCGATCCTGCTACGTAGTGTCATTTGCGCTCTTCCTCCACGCAGGTGATTTGATAAATTGACAGTGCATGTGTAAATTATTCTGGACACCTTAGGGCTTGGAGTCAACAATCACAACATGACAGGGGAAAGATCAGCAGCGCAGGTGCAAGACCATGTCATCGTGATTGGTGCGGGCGTGGGGGGGCTCGCCTCGGCCATGCGCTTGGCTCATCATGGGCTGAAAGTGACCGTGTTAGAGCGCCACGGCACACCCGGGGGCAAAATGCGCGCCCTGCCGTCTGCAGCGGGCTCTGTCGATACCGGTCCGACCGTGCTGACGATGAAGCCTGTCTTTGACACGCTCTTTCAGGATGTTGGCGCGCGGCTAGAGGATCACGTCACACTGGTGCCGCAGCCCATCATCGCTCGGCATTTTTGGACCGACGGCGCACAGCTTGATTTTTTTAATGATGAGACTGCGAATATCGACGCGGTCAAAGCTTTTGCGGGCGCACGGGCTGCCGATCAATTTGCCCGCTTTTCCAAGCGTGCGCGCGAGCTTTTTGAGGCGTTTTATGACCCCGTCATCGCCTCTGCGAAGCCAACCTTCTATGGTCTCATGCAACGCATGCTAGCGGATCCCAGCCTTGCTTGGAAAATGGCACCGTTTTCTACCCTGGCCGGTCTGTTAAAACAAAGCTTCGATGACCCGCGCCTCGCGCAGCTTTTTGGCCGCTATGCGACTTATGTCGGAGGTGCGCCTGATCGCGCTCCGGCGTTGCTGTCGCTGATTTGGCAAGCAGAGGCAGCGGGCGTCTGGGCCGTCCAAGGGGGCATGCACCATCTGGCCCAAACAATGGCCGAGATCGCCCTAACCCGCGGTGCAGAAATTCACTATGGCGCCGATGTGGATGAAATCCTCGCCTCAAGCGGTCAGATCACGGGCGTGCGTCTGACAACCGGCGAGACGCTCGTCGCAGATCGGGTTGTCTTTAACGGCGATCCCCGCGCCCTGAGCTTGGGCCGCCTGGGCCCTGCGGTCGACCAAATTGCGCCACAGACAAAACGTCTGCCGCGCAGTCTCTCCGCCGATGTTTGGGGATTTGCGGCACGTGTCTCGGGACAAGAGCTCTGCCACCACAACGTGTTTTTCCGAGATGATCCGATGCCGGAGTTCGACGCCCTTGCTCGCGGCGAAAGGCTTTCGGATCCGACCTTATACCTTTGCGCGATGGACCGCGGACTGGATCAGCCGACGCCCACACTTGAGCGGTTTGAAATTATCGCCAATGCGCCCCCCCTCACGGTGGCCGCTGATGAAATAGACAAGAAGGAGGCGAGATGCCGGGTCTTCGAAACACTGGAACGCTTCGGCTGCCAGTTCAGCCCGCTTCCAGCGGTGGAGGCGTTGAGCACGCCCACGATCTTCGAACAGCTCTTCCCAGCGACGGCGGGATCGCTTTACGGACAGACCCCTCATGGCACGATGGCGGCCTTCCAGCGACCAACCGCACGGACGGCGCTAAGGGGGCTCTATCTGGCGGGCGGGGGAACGCATCCGGGCGCAGGCCTGCCGATGGCAACGCTCTCCGGTCAGCACGCGGCCGAGGCGATCTTGACGGACCGAATTTCGACCTCGACGTCCCGCCGAACGGCTACGCATGGTGGTATGTCGATGGCATCCGCGACGGTGGCGGACGCGCGATCAGCATCATCGGGTTTATAGGCTCGGTCTTTTCGCCTTGGTATGCATGGTCGGGTCGCTGGGATCCGAAAAACCATGTCTGCATTAATGTCGCAACCTATGGTCCGGGCGGCAGGTTCACCATGACCGACCGAGGGCGCGAGACGCTCCACAAGACCAAGAACAGCTTCACCGTGGGCCCTTCGTCGATGCGCTGGCTGGGCGACCGCCTTGTCATCGATATCGATGAAATCGGGGCGCCGCCTATGGTGTCCAGGGTCCGCGGCCAAGTCACCGTGCGCCCCACCGCGCTGACCGATGTCGAGCTGCCGCTCAGCGCCGATGGCGGCCATGTCTGGCGCCCATTCGCGCCGACATGCAGCATTGAGGTCGATCTCAACAGCAAAGGCTGGCAGTGGGAAGGTCACGGGTATTTCGATGCGAATTTCGGCACCCGAGCCCTTGAACAAGACTTCAGCTTTTGGACCTGGGGACGTTTTCCAGCGGCTGGCGGAAGCACTTGTTTCTATGATGCGCAGAGACGTGATGGCAGCCATCTTGAAGCGCATCTGCAGTTCGATGCCGATGGCCAAGCGCGCGAGATCGATCCCCTGCCCAAGGCGCGGTTCCGCCGCAGCCTCTGGGCCGTCTATCGGGAAACCCGTGGCGATGCTGGCGTGCGACCGAAACAAGTGCTGCCAATGCTCGATGCGCCATTTTACAGCAGGTCTGCCGTGGAAACCTGCATCCATGGCGAAAAATGCGTGGGCGTCCATGAGGCGCTTGATCTGCGCCGGTTCCGTTCGCCCTTGTTGAAACCTATGCTGGCCGTGCGTGTGCCTCGTCGTTTCAACTGGACAACTTAGTTGGACAAGCCTTCGTCCGCAGGTGGTGTTGTTACATCTGGATTGAGCCGCAGCACAGCATAATTCAGCGCGCCGGCAATCGTGACCCAAATCAGATAGGGCACGAAAAGAAGCCCCGAGATCTGATCAACCTGCCACAGCGCCAGCAGGGTCGCGGCGACTGAGACCCAAAGGCCAATCAAGACAATCAAGCCCAGTTGCAGCCGTTTCAGCCCAAAGAAAACCGGGGTCCAAAGTCCGTTTAGTGCAATTTGCAGAGACCAGAGCGCCATGGCGATACTGTTATCAGGCGCCACAGCGACCCGCGCCCCAGCGGCTGCCATCAAGATGTAAAGCGTCGTCCAAGCGGTGGGAAAGACCCAATTGGGCGGTGTCCATGGGGGTTTGGTGAGTTGACGATACCATGCTCCAGGAGGGAACAATCCGCCTGACGTCCCGACAGCAAAACAGGCCAACAAGAAGATCACGAAACAGACCCAAACAGTCATAGTGGTCAGACCGGCCTTGGATGACTGGCGATCAATGCCGCGCTGCGGGTTTGATCCTGCTCTTTTAGACGTGACAGTGTATCGTAGAGCGCATCGCTCCAAATTGGTTTTTGGGGCTCATTGGCCGCCGCGGCGTCCACCAGGAACTTGGTCTCAGCAAGCGGCTCTGCGTAAAGCAGCGCAGAGCTGGGCATGACGGTCGTTGAACCGGCCCGCAGCATCGAAAGCGATAGCCAAAAGAGCTTCTGCGTCGCATTGGTCCGGGCGCGGTAAGAGACGGAATCATAGCCCAAGCGCTGGATGCGCCCCCCAATCGCAGCATAGATATAGCGCGCAGCGAATATGCCCGGGCGGCAGGACACGGGCAGCAGCCCTACACCAGCCTCAGACCGCGCATAGAGCCCATCGGCCTCATGCAGCAGCCGCCGCACCAGCAGTCTGATCTCTGCCCCGGCCTGTGCATTTTGCAGGAAATCCTGGGGCGTCAAACCAACCTCGCGCAGCCAGTCAAGCGGCAGATAAAGACGTCCCGCCCGCGCATCTTCGCCCACATCCCGAGAGATATTGGTAAGCTGCATCGCCACGCCGAGATCACAGGCCCGCGCGAGCGCTTGGCGATCACGCATACGCATCAAAACACACATCATTGCACCGACCGCCGATGCGACCCGTGCAGAATAGGCTCGAAGCTCCGACAAGCTTTCGTAGCGGCGGCACATGGCGTCCCAAGCCAACCCCTCTAGCAGCGCTTCCGGCAGGGCCCGCGGCATGTCAAACTGTTCCACAATTCCCGCGAAGGCCCGGTCGACAGGCGTGTCGCGTGGATGGCCCGCATAGGCGAGATCCAGCCTTTCATGCAGCTTCAGAACCGCGTCGGCTTTTTCGGTGTGAAGATCAACCGCGTCATCGGCCAATCGGCAAAACGCATAAAGCACCAAGGCGGGATCGCGCACGCCGCGTGGCAACAGCTTTGACGCAGCATGAAAGGACAAAGACCCAGTTTTGATCAACTCGGCGCAGTATTGGATGTCTTTTTGGGTCATGTGCGCATGATCTCCACAGGGTCAGGGACCAGTTGGTCGAGGACTTCGGCGCTTGAAACGACTCCTGGCAGACCCGCGCCGGGATGCGTGCCCGCGCCAACAAGGAAAAGCCCCTGGGCTTCTTCACTGATGTTATGTGGTCGGAACCAGGCGCTTTGCAGAATACGCGGCTCCAGTGAAAATCCTGCCCCATGGGGGCTGAGATAGCGGTCGCGGAAGGTCTCTGGTGTAAACACAAGAGACTCGGTCAAATGCGACCGCAACCCCGGCAGGAGCTTGCGTTCCAAAATGTGCTGGACCCGCAGGCGATAGGGTTCCGCCATTTCCTGCCAATCGACCGGGTTCTTGTGACCCAGATGCGGCACCGGGCTCAGGACATAGAACGTGTCGTCACCCTCCGGTGCGACAGTGGGGTCGCTTACACTGGGGCGGTGCAGATAGAGGCTCATATCCTCGGCAAGTTCACCGCGGATGAAGATATCGTCGATCAGACCCCGATAGCGCGGGCCATTCAGAATGGTGTGATGGCCTACAGAAGGCCAGAGATCGCGCGTTTTCTTCGTTCCGAAATACCAAACGAAAAGCCCCATCGACCAGCGCGCACGTTGAAGCTTGCGGTCGGTCCAGCGCTTACGCTTTCGTTTGCGTAGGAGATGAGAGTAGGTGTGGCCCGCATCAGCGTTGGAGACGACGATGTCAGCGGACACTTGCGTGAGGTCTTTCAGCTTCACTCCCACGGCGCGATCGCCTTCGAAAAGGATCTCGTCTGCCTCGCTTTGGTAGCGGATGGTGCCGCCTTGCGCCTCAATCACGCCGACCATGCCGCGTGCGATCGCATCGACACCGCCCACCGCATAGTGCACCCCAAACTCGCTTTCGAGATGGCTGACCAGCGCATACATCGACGTGACACGGGATGGGTCTCCACCGATGAAAAGAGGATGAAACGAAAGCGCCATCCGCAATCGCTCGTCCCGGACCCGGCGTGCCACATGGTGGTAGATCGATCGGTCCGCGCGGAGCCATGCAAAGGTGGGAAGAACTTTGATCAACTCCCACAATTCATGCATCGGGCGGCGTCCAAGCCCCTCAAAGCCGAACTCATAGCGCCGTTCGCTGTCTTTTAGGAACCGGTCATAGCCAGCCAGATCCTGCGGTGAAAGCCGCGCAATTTCAGCGCGCATGTCTTCGCGGTGCTTGCGCGCCTGGAACCGAGAATTGTCGGGCCAGCGGATTTCGTAAAACGGGTCGAGCGAGATAAGCTCAACATCTTTTTCAAAGACCCGTCCACACGCGGCCCAAAGTTCCTGAAAGACCTTGGGAACCGTGACGATGGTCGGCCCAAGATCGAACCGGTAACCGCCCTGCCAGATGGCAGAACCGCGCCCTCCGGGACTGTCGAGCCGATCAAGCACGGTTACTCGATAGCCGCGTGCGCCCAATCGCATGGCCGCTGCGAGCCCACCGAGCCCAGCGCCGATGACCACCGCATGCGGCGATAGTGGGCTGACCGCAGTGCTGTTCGTGAGATTCTCGACACGTGTCAACATTTTCAAATGGTAGCGCTGTCTAGTTTTATTTACAACTCAACATTGACCCTGTTTTTTTCGCCGACAATGCGTGTACAATTCTTGTGATCATACGTTTGGGGAGACGGATCATAGAAACCGTCAGCATCAGTTTCTTCCGGTTTACAGGGTTTAACCGGCTTTGGGCCTTCACCATGATGGGCTTAGCGCGCCCGCAAATGCGCCGGCTTGAGGCTGTCAAGTTTTGGAAGCTTTGTGGGTCAGGGACCGGCGAAGGCTTCACCCCAATCCCAAATACCGGCGTCTACGCGATCCTGGCGGTGTGGCCAGATCTTGACACCGCAAAAGAACAATGCGCGAAAGCGGCAATCTATCGGAACTACATGAACCATTCGCAGGAAAACTGGACAGTGTTTTTGGCGGCGACCTCTTCACGCGGCTCTTGGGCTGGGACAAACCCTTTCGACGAGACCACAGAAAAAACAGACGGACCGATTGCGGTCCTGACACGCGCCACCGTGAAACCCCTTAAAGCGCTTGGATTTTGGCGCCGGGTACCAAATATCAGTGCTGTGATAGGTGCAGACCAAAACGTAGCCTTCAAAATTGGGATCGGCGAAGTTCCGTTGCTGCATCAGGTGACCTTTTCGATCTGGCCTGACACGCGGAGCATGGCGGCCTTCGTACGCAAAGACGGCCCTCATGCGCGCGCAATTCAAGCGGTTCGTGACGGCGATTGGTTCCGTGAAGAACTCTATGCCCGGTTTTCGGTGATTGAGACCCGGGGCAGTTGGCACGGCGGCGCGCCTTTGGCTGGGCTTGGCATCGCCGCATGAGCCAGCCTTTTCCATTTACAGCCATCGTCGGCCAAGACGAGATGAAGCTTGCGCTGATCCTCACTGCGATCGACCCAAGCATTGGCGGCGTTCTTGTCTTTGGCGACCGAGGCACAGGCAAATCGACATTGGTCCGCGGCTTTGCAGCGCTGCTGCCGGAAATAAAGTCGGTCAAAGGCTGTCCGGTCAATTCAGCGCGGCTTGAGGATTGCCCCGATTGGGTGACCACGGCGACCGATGAGATGATTTCGCAACCAACTCCGGTGATCGATCTGCCCTTGGGCGTGACCGAAGACCGGGTGACCGGGGCGCTCGATATCGAACGCGCGCTCACACAAGGAGAGAAAGCCTTCGAACCGGGGCTCTTGGCGCGGGCAAACCGAGGGTATCTCTATATCGATGAGGTGAACCTTCTGGAGGATCACGTCGTCGATCTGCTGCTCGATGTGGCGCAGTCAGGGGTGAACGCGGTGGAGCGTGAAGGCCTGTCGGTCCGCCATCCTGCACGGTTCGTTCTGATCGGCTCGGGCAATCCCGAAGAAGGTGAATTGCGCCCGCAGCTGCTGGATCGTTTCGGGCTTTCGGTGGAAGTGAGCTCTTCCAACGACATCGGCGCAAGGATCGAAGCGGTGCGGCGGCGCGATCATTTTGATACGGACCGGAGCGGGTTCCTCCGCAAATGGCGATCGAGAGAGACCAAGACCCGCAAAAAGATCCTTGCTGCAAGGGAAAACCTTGCGGCTGTGAAGGTTCCAGAGGACATTCTGCGTCTTTGTGCTGAACTCAGCGTTGCGCTTGGCGCCGATGGTTTGCGCGGAGAGTTGACAATGCTCCGCACTGTAAGAGCCTTGGCGGCTTATGAAGGGCGCGAGGCGCCACAACGCGAAGACTTGCGCCGTATCGCACCCATGGCACTCAGCCATCGCCTGCGGCGTGATCCGTTGGATGAAGCGGGCTCAACCACGCGGGTCCAACGGACGGCCGAAGATGTCCTCGCATGACCGGGAGGACCGCCTGGCAGGCGGCCATGCGGGCGTTGAGCGCGCTTGCCGTCGATCCGGTTGGTCTTGGGGGGATCACCGTCCGCGCCCGCGTAGGACCTGTTCAAAGCGCTTTTGAAGAAGCCTCCGATGCGCTGCCACTCCCCCGCCACCGGATCAATCCAACGGCACCGGATGCGCAGCTTTTTGGCGGGCTCGATGTGCTTGCCTCCTTGCAAGAAGGACGCGTTGTCCAACAGCCAGGACTGATTGCCGAACCGGCGGTCTTGATGCTTACCAGCGCAGAGCGCGCCACCGGCCGCTTTGCCGCACGCCTCGCGCAGCTTCTCGATCAGAAAAACCAGCACTGCTTGGTTCTTTTGGATGAGGGCATCGAGGACGATGAGGTCCCCCCCCTGACCCTGCGCGAGCGGATTGCCTTCAGTGCCGATCTAACCGGGCTTTCCTGGCGCGACACCGACCAAAAGGTGCCTGCCTTGGATGTGTTGTCTCTGGCGCGGCAGCGATTGGGCCAGATCGAGACCACAACGGAGCATTTAGACTCGCTTGTCGCTGCGGCAGCCCAGTTTGGTATCGACAGTCTGCGCGCACCGCTTTTTGCGCTGCGCTGCGCGCGTGCGCTTGCCGCTATCGACGGGCAGGACAAAGTGGACGAGCCTCAGATTTGCGAAGCCGCCGAGTTGGTTTACGCCGCGCGTGCAACCCGTCTGCCCGAAACGACCGACACATCTGAGGCTCAAGAACCGCCTCCCCCCCAACCTGAAAGCGGCGAAAGCGGCTCACCAGGTGAAACTCAATCCATGCCCCTGGAAGACATCCTGGTCAGTGCCGTGGCGGCCCAGCTCCCAGAAGACATTTTCGAGCAGCAGCGTCGTCAGCAGATCGCGCGTGCCAAAGCGGGCGGGAGCGGTGCAGGCGCGCGACGGTTCAGTCAGCGGCGGGGGCGGCCTTTGGCCTCGCGCCCGGGCAGACCAAATGGTCAGTCTCGCATCGATGTGGTGGCGACATTGCGGAGCGCGGCGCCCTTTCAGGGCCTGCGCAAAAAGCGGGAAGATGGGGCCAAAGTGGTGATCTACCCATCTGATCTCCGTGTGCGCCGATACGAGACGCATTCTGATAGGTTACTGATCATGGCGGTGGACGCCTCTGGTTCTTCGGCGTTTGCGCGCATGGCAGAGGCGAAGGGCGCTGCCGAGTTGCTCCTGGCCCGAGGCTACGCCGCGCGCGATCATGTTGCTCTGGTGGCCTTTAGCGGCACCGAGGCTGAGGTGTTGTTGCCCGCAACGCGGTCGCTGGTGCAGGCCAAGCGCCGCCTCGCTGCTTTGCCTGGCGGTGGTGGCACGCCGCTCGCCTCTGGCCTGATCGCTGCCACAAAACTGGTCGAGGCGGCCACGCATCACGGGCTAAGCCCTTCTGTCGTTGTCCTGACCGACGGTCGGGGCAATATCGCGCTGGATGGCACTGCAGACCGGGCGGCTGCCCGCAAAGACACAGAAACCGCCGCAAAAAACTTGCGCCAAAGCTACACACCCACTGTGGTGATCGATATCTCTTCTCGTCCTGGCAAAGACAGCGCGAATTTGGCGCATTGGTTGGAAGCGCATTACCTTCCTTTGCCGCGCGCGGACGCCGCCAAGATCAGCCAAGCAGCCGATGCTGCTTTGCGCACCTGATCGCCATGGACTGGGAGCGGGATCTGCCCAGCTGGCCGCTAAACGAGCATTCACAGCGCGTGGACTGCCCACCGCATGTTTGGCATGTGCTGGAGGCAGGATCAGGCCCAACGATCCTTCTGCTCCATGGTGCAGGTGCCTCGACCCATAGCTGGAGCAATCTGATCCCGCGCTTGGCGGAGGACTTCCACGTCGTCGCGATCGACCTGCCGGGGCATTGCTTCACCAAGGCTGGCACCCGTTGGCGCAGCGGCCTCACCCATATGACCGAAGACATCTGGGCGCTTTGTCAGCTTCTCGACTGGCAGCCGAGCATCATTTTGGGCCACTCCGCTGGGGCCGCGATCGCTCTGAGCTTGGCAGAAATCATGCAGGCCGAGGGCGCGCTGCCGAAAATTGTCGGGATCAATCCGGCCCTGAGTGAGTTTGAGGGGGTGGCCGGCTGGCTTTTCCCGCTGATCGCAAAATCTCTCGCCCTCTCCCCGTTCACGGCCAATCTCTTTACGATCAGTGGTAATTCGCACCAAAAGGCCAGGCGGATCATCGAAAGTACTGGCTCAAAGCTCGATGACGGTGGTCTGTCCTACTATGCAAAACTGATGTCGAGCCGAAAGCATGTGGATGGCGCGCTCACGATGATGGCACAGTGGGATGTCACGCCCCTCGCGAAACGTCTGTCAGAAATTGCCGCACCCTGCTTGTTTATCACTGGCGGGCTGGATCAGGCAGTCCAACCAAAGGTGGCGGAGAGCGCGGCACAAAGGCTCCAAGATTGTGCGCTGCACAACTTCCCAACTCTCGGGCATCTCGCTCATGAGCAGGCGCCGGACTTGTTGCTAGATCTCGTGCTCGAATGGCTCCAGGCGTCTGCAGCACATTGAGCAAGCAATAGCGAAGCCATCTAGCGGGCCTCTAGCACACACACCACCGTCCACAGCCCTACACAGAACGACGTTAGCGCCTCTTGTCTTGGCGCTGACCAAAAAATCTACGATGTCTCGTGCAAATACTTGACGAGAAATCCCGCACCAAAGTTCTCAGTGTAGGAAGCTGATACTACCAAACCTAGGCTTTTTTGTGCCAAGGTTGCAGAGAGTTGGGCAAGACGGCAGGAGACCATTATGGCAAAGCAAATTCATTCAATGATCCGCGTTTTAGAGGAAGAACGCTCGCTGAAATTCTACGAAACGGCGTTCGGGCTGACCGAGGCAGATCGCTTGGATTTCCCCAAATTTGCCTTGATCTACCTGAGCAATCCCGAAACCGAGTTTGAGCTTGAGTTGACAGTCAACAAAGACCGCACAGAGCCTTATGATCTCGGGGATGGTTATGGGCACCTCGCAGTATCGGTGGCCGATCTTGACGCAGAACACGCGCGCCTGACCGAGGCAGGTCTCGCCCCACGCAAACTGGTGGACTTTGCGCCGGCAGGGACTGTGGTTGCGCGTTTTTTCTTTATCAGCGACCCCGATGGCTATGAGATCGAGGTTCTGGAACGCGGCGGTCGATTTAAATGAGACTGCGGCCCAGCGATTAGGCCAGGTGTAGTCCCGTTCTAGCTCTGCCCCTCCGCACCCGCACCAGACGGCTGTTTGTATTCCTGCAACAACTCTTTCAGGCTGGCAAAGAACGCGCCCTCGCCGAACTGATCGCAGATTTTTTGATGACTCAGCGGGCCCGTCTCAGAGAGGTTTTGCACGAACATCAGCCGGATCGACTTCGCGTGTAGACGTTCGGCAATTTCCTCCAGCATCGCCTGGGCGGTGTAGTCGATATCATCGACCGCAGAGACATCAATGCAAAACCATCGCAGCGGTGGTGTGGGTGCCGCGACAAGAGACGTGATTTCATCCCGCATCTGATGTGCATTGGCAAAATACATCGCATGGGCAAAGCGGTAGACCATAAGCCCAGGACGAAGTTGTTCGGATGCACTCAGCGGGCTTCCTTGCACATCACCTGCCGCGTCTTCTGTGAGCAACAGATCACGCGGACGATAACCATGCCGGGTATGGGCAATGACCGAGAGGAGTACGGCAAAGCCGATCCCTTTTTCGACCCCAAAGAGCAGAACAGCCACCACCGTGGCAAGCGCGATGCGAAACTCCACGGGTCGCTTACGGTATATGTCTCGCAAGCTTTTCAGATCGATCAAATCCAAGCCGATCAAAAGCACCACGCCGGAAAGCACCGCTTGAGGCAGATAAGACAATGGGCCTGTCAAAAACAGTAAAGTCAGGATGACGATCCCGACCATCGCGAGAAGCGCAAGTTGAGAGTTGCCCCCTGCCGATCGCATCATGGCGGTTTTCGTGGGGCTGCCATTGACAGTGAATGTACCGCTGATCCCAGATCCGATATTCGCAAGACCCAGAGCAAAGAGATCACGTGAGACATCGAGCGTCTCTCCTCTTTCCGAGGCATAGGCCCGCGCGGTCGCTGCGCTTTGAGCCAAGACCACGACTGCCATGGCAAATGCGGTCGGAAGAAGGCTCCAGATCAGCGGAAGGGTCGGCGTCACTTCGGGCAGGGCAATCTTCGGCAGACCTGTTGGGATAGGCCCGACAATCGCGACAAAGCGCTGCCAGTCATAAGACCAGGACAGGACGATCGCCACGATGACCACCAGCATCGCCATAGGCAGGCGCATGTGCCAACGGGTGGACACCAGTTTTCCAAGCATAAGGCTTACCACCGTTGCAGCCGCAATCCCGCATTCCGCAAGGTTCGCTGAGGCGAGCGCTTGGGGCAGCGCCATGATCGCGGCAAGCGCCGTCTCTTTGGTGCCATTCCCGTCGATCAGATCATGCAACGCATGAACCACCACTTGAATGCCCACGCCGGAAAGGAAGCCCACAAGGACCGGGCGAGACAGGAAATCTGCCATAAACCCAAGCCCCAAGACACTGGCAAGGAGTAGGATCAGCCCAACCATCACTGCAAGCGCCATGGCGAGCGCGAGGTAGTGGTCTGATCCCACAGCAGCCATACCGACCAAGCCACTGGCAAGAATGGCGGCTGTCGCCGAGTCCGCCCCAACGACCAGATGGCGAGAGGAACAAAACACCGCAAAAAGCGCCGCAGGGATCAGCATGGTGTAAAGACCAGTGATCAAGGGCGTACCTGCGATACGCGTGTAGCCCATGACCTCTGGGATCGCGAGCGCCGCCAGGGTCATGCCTGCAATGATCTCACCCGGGATCTGACGGAGGTGCAACGGAAGAATGCCCCCGAAAAGCGGCAGCTTCATATTGCGCAGTAGCAAGGGCATCTCTGCAGTCCACTGATTTGTATCGAAGGCAGGATGTCCTCCTTATCCAAAACCGCGGCGAATAGACAGCAATCCAATTGGTACCCACCCCTGGGCGTGAACCCGTTGCGGACAACCTGACAGTCATGCAGAAATGCTTTTATTGGTTAGTTATCGAGGGGCAGATTGATGATGCACAAGCATTCCGAAAGTGAGGCACGGCAGAGCCCACCCGGCCTGGACTTAGAAAAAGCCCCACTAACGGATGTCTTGGCCACGCTTAAGGTCGACCCCGAAACCGGGCTGAAAACAGCCGAAGCGTCTGCGCGCCTCTCGCGCTACGGGCCGAACGCCATTGTCGTTAAAGAAGAGAGCCTCTTTCACAAGATATTGGGTTATTTCACCGGTCCAATTGCATTCATCATTGAGGCCGCAGCGATTATCTCTGCCTTTCTCGGGCATTGGGAAGACTTCACCATCATCTTGGGGCTGTTGATTTTCAATGCAGCACTCGATCTTTGGCAGGATTCAAAAGCCTCCAGCGCCCTTGCCGCACTGAAAAAGGGCCTTGCGCCTGATGCACGTGCCCGCCGCGATGGTGACTGGACGACCGTTGACGCTGCCAATCTGGTGCCGGGAGATATTGTGAAAATCCGGCTCGGCGATGTGGTCCCGGCAGATCTGCGGCTGACAGACGGCAAATTCGCTTCTATCGACCAAGCCGCGCTGACCGGCGAATCCGTGCCGGTGACCAAAAGCCCCGGCGACAGCGCCTATTCCGGCAGCATGGTCAAACAGGGCGAAATGGAAGGCGTGGTGATTGCCACCGGATCGAACACGTTTTTTGGACGCACTGCACAGCTCGTGGCCGGCGCCGGTTCCACCAGCCACGCGCAAAAGGCGATGTTCCAGATCGGGAACTTCCTGATTGTTACGGCTTGCGTTTTTGCGGCGATTATGGTTGCGACACAGCTTTACCGCGACATCGTTGTGGCCGACAGTTGGACGCTGGACGATGCGCTGAGCATTCTGCAATTCGTCTTGATCCTGTTGGTGGCCTCTATCCCCGTCGCCATGCCTGCGGTCTTTTCCATCACAATGGCGCTTGGTGCCTTCAGCCTGTCAAAGGAAAAGGCCATTGTCTCGCGGCTCGAAGCGATCGAAGAAATGGCTGGGGTCGATATACTTTGCTCGGACAAGACCGGGACGCTCACCAAGAACCAACTGAAGCTCGGACAGCCCATCCTTATTGAGGCCGATACCGCACAAGAGGTCATCCTGGCTGGCGCCCTGGCCTCGCACGCAGAGGACCACGACGCTATCGATGATTGTGTGATCGCCGGGCTAGATGATGAGACATTGCTTGATCACTACCTGCACACCGAGTTCATTCCCTTTGACCCCGTGACCAAGCGGACCCAAGCCACGGTAGAGGCACCAGACGGGTCCAAACTGACCGTCGCAAAAGGCGCACCCCAAGCCATCGTAGATCTCTCCGCACCGGCCCCTGAAGTCGCCCAAAAAGTCGCCGATAGCGTTGCAGATCTAGCTTCCAAAGGCAGCCGCGCCTTGGCAGTGGCACAATCTGACGATGGCGGCAGGACGTGGGAGTTGCTTGGCGTTCTCCCAATGTTCGACCCGCCTCGTGACGACTCTGCCGAAACCATTGATGCCGTGCGCGACAAGGGTGTCTCGGTCAAGATGATCACGGGCGACGACACCGCCATCGCGATCGAAACCGCGCGCCAGCTGGGCAAGGGCACCAACATCGTTCCTGCGGCGGAGGCTTTTCCAAAAGACATGGACCCCGCGCATGTCCCCGAACATATCGCGCAAGCCATTGAGAAGGCAGACGGGTTTGCCCGCGTTTTCCCGGAACACAAATACGCCATTGTCAAAGCCTTGCAGGCACGCGGGCATTTGGTGGCCATGACCGGGGACGGGGTGAACGATGCCCCAGCCCTGAAACAAGCCGATTGCGGCACAGCGGTCTCGGGCGCGACCGATGCGGCGCGCAGTGCGGCGGCCTTGATCCTGACCGCGCCAGGGCTCTCAGTAATCAATAGCGCCATTGATGAGGCGCGGCGCATCTTTGGACGGATCACAAGCTACACGATCTACCGGGTCTCTTTGACCATCGACATTATGCTTCTGGTGGTGCTGTCCACCGTGTTCCTTGGGTTTCAGCCACTGACGGCTGTGATGATCGTCGTGATGTCCCTGTTGGACGACATCCCGATCATGACCATCGCCTATGACAACACACCCGTGAGCCCGAGGCCGATCCGCTGGCGGATGCCGCGCATTTTAGCGGTCTCTGCGATCTTGGGCTTTTTCTGCGTCCTACAATCCTTTGGGCTTTTGCTTGCAGGCATGGAGGTGATCTCTAACGCCGCGCTACAGGAACAGGCGTCTTGGATCGGCAGCTTCGATCAGACCCAATTGCAAACGGTAATGTTCCTTCAGCTCGTTGCTGGAGGGCATTTGCTGCTGTTTGTGACACGGTCTGAGGGATGGTTCTTTCGTCGCCCCTACCCCGCAGCCCCGCTTTTCTGGTCAATCATCGCCACCCAAGCCCTGGCGATTGCGATGTGCGGCTTTGGTTGGCTGGTTCCTGCGATCAGTTGGACCATGATTGCGGTCGTTTGGGGATACAATCTTGTCTGGATGTTCTTGCTTGGGGTGGTGCGCGTGGCAACCGAGAAGCTTATCGATCACAACACACGAGGACGACGCCGCAGCGGCCAATTGGTCACGCTCGATCTGGCCAAGACGCAGTTTGCGCCAAGCGATGCAGCGAAATGAAGGCGGGGGTACTCTATGAATCTTAGCCATAAGCTGCGCGTCGCGCCGGGAAGCAAAATCCGCCTCTCCGAAATTGATCCAGGCTTTAAGGGACATCACGAAACCCATGCTGAGGCTCTGGTTGAACTCGACGGCAATCTCGACCGCCTTGGGGCCCTGCAAGAACTTCTATATGCGGAACGCAAACACTCCTTGTTGATTGTGCTTCAAGGAATTGATGCGGCTGGCAAGGATGGGACGTGCTGGCATGTGCTGCGTGGCATGAACCCTCAGGGCACAAAGGTAACAGGTTTCAAGCAACCCACGGCAGAAGAACGCGCGCATGATTTCCTGTGGCGCATCCACAAACACACGCCTGCCTTGGGTGAGGTCGCCGTATTTAACCGCTCGCATTACGAGGATGTGCTGGTCACGCGTGTCCATGATCTGGTGCCAAAAGCGGTCTGGCATAAACGCTATCAGCTCATAAACGATTTCGAGCAGCAATTGGTGGACCAAGGGACCACGATCCTGAAGTTTTTTCTGTGGATTTCGCCAGAAGAGCAGTTGGAGAGATTCAAGAGCCGTCTGGATGAGCCCTCGAAACAGTGGAAGATCAGCGATGCGGATTACACCGAGCGTGCCTATTGGGATGACTACGTCGCGGCTTATGAAGATATGCTGCACAAATGCTCGACCAAACATGCGCCCTGGTTCGTGATCCCCTCAAATCACAAATGGTTCCGCAATCTCGCGGTGTCACAGATCATTATCGATACACTGGAAGGTCTGAACATGACGCTGCCTGAGCCGAGTGTGGATTTGGACTTGATCAGACAAAAATATCATCGGGCCGCGGAGCGGTAGGAAACCTAAATACGCTGCTTTCTTTATTCGTTTTAGTCTTGGGGCCACGGTACCGATCCAAAGCCTGAGGCTCGTCGAAGGGCCAGTCCGACGCCTAGGCTACTGGCAATAAGTCGCGTAATATTCGGCAGCGCTGAGGCCAGACTCCAAGGCGGCTGCTTCAGACGGATATCGATTGCCGAATTCATCACAAACTTCAACCGGCGCTATATGGTCGGCTCTTCTGCAACTGAGTGACAGCGATCTGGTTGGGCGTCTATGTCGCCTTTGTCATCCATGTCTTTGCCCGTCGTATCGTTGGATGGCGTGTCAGCCGAACGGCTACTGCGGGGTTTGTCCTCGATGCTTTGGAACAACCAGTGCATCAACGCCAACCTGGGACCGGCCTGACACATCATTCTGATCGCGGATCGCAATACCTGTCCATTCGCTACAAGAACGATTGGCGGAAGCTGGGATCGAACCGTCTGTCAGCAGCATCGGAGAGAGTTAAGACAACGCCCAGGCTGAGACGATCAACGGAGTGTTCAAGGCAGAGGTCATTCACCGATGTGGCCCATGGCGCTGCTTCGATGCCGTGGAACATGCTACCCTCGAATGGGTCGATTGGTGCAACAACCAGCGTCTATTGGAGCCTATCGGGAACATCCCATCAGCAGAGGCCGAGGCAAACTTCTACGCAGCTCTGGAATGGTCAGATATGGCCGCGTAGCTAAGACAAGCCAGGCTCCAGCAAACCCAGCACGGTTCAAATACCGAAACGGCAATTTCGCTGCAGCTTCATCGGATAACTGAGATGCGGACCAAAGCGCCACTTCGCCGCGCTTGCGCTGAGGTCAGCTTTGCGAGCTACGGCGCGTTTGAGAATCTAACAATTCAAGCGTGCTACATCATCTAGAGCGCAGTCGCTTCGTCCTTTACATAGATAACACTGTGTTCAAATTCCATTTCAGTCCCCTGGTTCAGGCTGTGGCGGCAAGCCGGATGCGACGCTTGCGGGGATTAAGTCGTTCCGGTTTACAGCTGACGGATCGGTGAGCGCGTGAAGAAAGGCGATCAGATTGGCGATCTCTTGGTCAGTAAGCTCGATTGGGGAAAGCTTGTTCTTATCAGCAATGCGTTGACGAAGCTGTGGAGACGTCATCACCCATGTGTCCCGCCGTTCAAATGCATGGCGACGTTTCGCTTCCAAGGGAACGAAGCGCAACTGCGATCCGCGTGCGCCGAGGCGCTGAAGGTGCTCAATTGATGGCAAGTCGACATCGGAAGTGTCGAAAGCCGCAAGACTTGCAAGGGGGGTGAGGTGGTGGCGCACCATGTCCTCTAATGAATTGAACGCGCCGCTGTGCCCCCACGGCCCCGTCAGCGCGACATTGCGCAACGACGGCGTACGGAAGGCAAAGAGGTCTTCAGGGTTCCCTGTGACGCGAAAGCGCCCCTCGTCTTCCATCCGCCCCGCCAAGCCTGTTTTTGCGAGGTAGGTCATGTCGCCCCCATGCCCCTTACCGGGGCCTATTTGCGGAACGGCGATTGCATGGAACTGATGATCCGTCAGCAAGGGTCCACTGTGGCAGCTTGCACATCGCGCAGCGCCGTAGAAGAGCGTGAGGCCGTTTTGTGCATCCTGTGTGAGCGTTGACAGATTACCGGTGCGCAAGACCGTATCGAAGGGACTCTCATCTGATCGGAACGCCGTCGTTTGAAAAGCTGCGAGAGCCTCTGCGATATAACCGTAGGTGACGTCGTCAGTTTCCGTGATCTCGGGATAGGCGGCACGCAGCATCTCCAGATAGTCCGGTATTTCCGCCACCCTCGCTGCAAGGCTGTCCCAGATCTTTGGCCTGTTTTCGTGGTGGGCGGCATTTGCAATAGAGCTTTCGCCATACTGGCCTGCCATCTCAATCGGTGAGGTGACCGGAAAGAACGCCTGCGCAGTCAAAGGGTTGGCAACGTCAGAGGGCAGATCGGCTTCCGCTGGATTGCGGATAGGTCCATCGGCGTCACTTTGCTTCAACGCTTCAACACGTCCGTCGTGAAACAACGAAAAATAGCTGCGCGCGCCGATGTTCCACAGCGGTTGCGCGTTGCGGGGCACGCGACCGGTGACAGGATCTATTGTCACACGCTGCGGTCCCGCACCGGCCCCGCCTTCTCCAATACCAAGCGCCAATCCGTCGCCCGATCCAAACGCTGGATCATGGCAGGTGCCACAGGAGATATTGCGGTTGCCCGACAAGATTGGGTCGAAAAAGAGACTGCGCCCGAGCTCAACTAGTCGAGGATCGGGCACGCCATCATAAAGAAAGTCCTGATCCGTCAGCGGCGGGGGCAGTGGGAGTGCTGTCTTGGTCTCGTCACCCCAAGCGGGGGCCAGATCCGCGGCAAGAGCCACGCCGGAGAACGCGGCACACAACATCAAGGACAGAATTTGAGAGGTCATTTCGGTCACCAATTTGATATCTGCGCGTCTGCGAGAAGAGCCATATGCTGGCGATGGCGAGACCCAAACCGGCAAACTGAGGCATCGCTAGACGCTCACCAAAGAGCATCGCCCCGAGGACGGACAGCGCGATGACCTGGCTTATGCTGGACAACGCCGCCCCTTGTCCAAGCCCGTAAGCCAGCAGTCGAACATAGGCCAAATTGCCCAGCCCGAGTGCAAGGACGGCCAGAAGGAGGACATAGCCGCCACCGGCGTCGGCAAACTGTTTGAGCAATACGCTGCCTAGCGTGAAGCTGGCGCCGGCAGCAGACAGCATGAACCAATAGGAAGTCATCACAACGTCTTTCGGAGTGTGTTGGAGAGTCTGGCGGCTTCGGCTGAAAGAGTTTTCATCAGCAGCAGAACGTCGCCGGTGTAATAGGGCGGGGTTGGGTGCAGACGTACAGGATCGCTTGCGACCTGCATGTAGCCATGCCGCTCATAAAGGCGCACGGCACCGGTGTTTTGCGCGTAGACCTGAATGCTCACCCTGTCGAAGCCGTTCACGCGCGCGAGGTTCTCTGCGGCGGCCAATAGCTGTGATCCGACACCCCGGTTTTGTGCTTCGGCAAAGACTGCCAATGCATTGATGAACCAGGTGTTCGCAGACAGCTTTTCAAGCGCGACAAAAGGGGCGATCGGCGCAGGCAGGTCATCCGGGTTTTCGGTTGGGATCTCGGTGATCGCATAGCTCAGCACCATCCCGATGGGGGTACCGCCTGCCTCTGCGACAAGCGCATTCGTATAGGAAAACCCTCCGGTTTTGCGCTTGGCGCGTTCAATACCGATTTCGAGCGGCGTTTGCCCTTCGATACAAGCGCGGGTCCACAGCCAGTTCGGGATGCCTTCGCCAGCTAGATTGATCAGCCTGGCAAGGCTTTCGGCATCTGAAGGCTCGGCTTGCCGGATAAAGTGTGTGTTCTGAGTGTTCATTCTTCTGTTCTCATTGACGTAAGGGAAGGGGGTTGGGCGGCGTTGCCGCCCAACCAATTGCGTGTGTCGTCACGTTGACGGGATCATGCGCTCATCAAAGACTGGCCCAACCGGAGCACCGGAATCTCATTCCAAGTGGTCATTTTCATCGACCTCGATCGACTGATAACCATCGGGATCGAAAGCTGCGTCCTGTGCCTTTGTGGCGTCCATCTCGGGCGCTTCAAATTCGTATGTCGCGCTCAAGCCCCAGAAATCGTTGAACCCGAGGGTTGTCTGGATCAGCCCGCCCTCAATTTCGGCAAAGTCGCCAGTTGCCCCTGTGACCGGGCGCAGGTTGGGCTGACCGATATCTGCGATCTCGGTGCCTTGCGTCACGACGGTCGCGCCATCTTTGAATGCAAAGGTTTGGCGGCTGATGATCCAAACGCCAGTGGTCGCGTTGCCACCTTCCCCAACGAAATATCCATCGCAGGTCCAAGTGCCCAGAACGAGGTCGGGGAAGGCGGGGCTGCCATCTTCAAGGACACCAACGGTGCCATCGGCAAGCGTGCCTTCGGGATAGATATAGCCTTGGCTGACAAAGGCGTTGCCATGCGCGGGCATGCCGTTTTCGTGTACGGGTTGCGCAGACATGAAGATGCGAGTGTGATCTTCAGCCACGTCAAACGCGGTGGGGGCCTCGGCCCAAGCGAAGGTTGCCAGCGACAGCGCGATGACGGTGGAGGTGATGAGTGTCTTAGACATAAGAAGTCCTTTCAGAGAGGTTTGATTGAGAGGAGTTCAGGCGGCAGTCGGCGGGTGGTCATGACCCGCGATGCAGCCCACATGCCGGTGGTCGGTGCCGCAGCACCCGCCCAATACCCGGATGTTCGGAAGGCGCGAGAGAAGCTCTGCGCTTAGCTTGCCAAGCTCAACTGGATCGCCGTCGTCGAGAACGTCGGCTTCGTCCAGTTCGGCATGGCTTTGACGGGACGCATTTGACCGGATACCGCCGATGCGCAGAGTCCAAGCCGCGGTGCTATCGAGGGCGTCGCGGAAGTGGTCGGGATGCGCGCAGTTGATCATGTAGTAGAGCGGGCCACCGTTGGTTGCCGCATCGACCTCGGCGATGGCTTCGCCAAGCGGCTGGCCTGATGGAAGATGTCCGTCGGTTTCCAGCGTAAAGGCAATCACAACTGGCACGTCGATTTCTTTCGCGGCCTGGACGATGCCGATGGCTTCACCTGCGTGTGTGAGCGTCATGGCGCTGATCATGTCGACCCCGGCCTTGCCGAGCGCATGTATCTGCGGCGCATGAACAAGCAGCGCTTCCTGCTCCGATATCTCGGCGTCTGGCGCATAGGCGTCACCGGCCGGTCCAACAAGCCCATTGATCAGGATCGGACAGGTTTCCGTCTCATGCTCCACCCGCAGCGCAGACACGAAGGAAACAGCCCTTTGATTGGTCTCCATTGCTTCTTTGAGGGTCAGACCAAGCGGGCCTGCCCAAGCCGTGCCAGCGCGCCATGTTGGTGCGTCCAAGATATAGCCACGACCAGAGGCCTTCGCGATGTCGATGAAGCGTTCGTAATAGGCCCGCAGATCAGCCTGGCCTTGATGGGTGTCCAGCAAAACCGCCGCCGAAAAGCAGGGCAGGTCATAACCCTTGTCGAAGATCAGGAACGTCTCCAATCCTCCGTCCGAGAGGAAGAAACGGCGGGTTTCTATTAATTTCTGAATACGCATCGAAGCTGTCCTTGTTCGTTGATGCCAAGGAGATACTTCGAACGTCGGTGCGCCAGATAGTTGCCGCGTGGTCCGGTTGTTTCGGTTGCCTTTTTGCTGTAATTTCAGCGGGTAACCCGAAACGCGCTGAGCCCATCTTTCGCCTAAGCAAGGTCAACTGGACTCGTGGTACAGTGGGAGACCGAACTTGGAGCAGAAAGTCGATACGCGCAGCCGAATCCTCGATATTGCTGAGGCGGCGGTTCTGGACAAGGGGTTTGAAGCCACCTCGATCGAAGAGATTGTGGCGGGCGCTGAGATTTCGCGCGGCGGATTCTTTTACCACTTCAAAGACAAGAACGCTTTGGCCCGCGCGCTGCTTGAGCGCTATATTGAAACCGAAGACGCGCTTTATGACGATCTCTTTGCACGCGCGCGCGAACTGAACGATGATCCGCTACACTGTATGCTGATCGGCTTGAAGCTGCTGGCCGAAATGCTTGAGGAGATGCCCAAGGGTCACCCAGGCTGCGTGATTGCCTCCACGGCTTACCAGGACAGGCTCTTCGATGAGGGGGTGCGAGATTTGAACCGCCAAGCCATATTGGGGTGGCGCAAACGCTTCCGGGGGATGCTCGAAGAAATCGCCGCCAAATACGAACCTAGAGAGCCGGTCAATATGGATGCCTTGGGCGATATGGTCTCCGGGGTGGTCGAGGGCGGCTTGGTCCTTCAACGCGCGCTTCGAGAGCACAACAATGCCTCCGAGCAAATCATGCTGTTTCGAACATTTCTGAAGCTCTTGTTCGCGCCAAAACCAAACTAGAGACCGGTTGACTGAGTCTCACGGCGCTCTCGATACCGCGAACTTCAGTCTTCTGTTCGACACATCGAGGAATACTTGCGCTATTGAAGTAACCCTGGCCAGCATGCCGGCATCAAGATGGTCATAAGGTTTTGCGCTGTCAGGGGAGGAATGGCCGCGTAGTTTTCCGGTCGTGTGCAAGGTTTCTCCGGCGAGGATGGTGTGGGACGCGTATGCGTGCCGGAAATCATGGAGCCGGAGGTCAGGCGGCAGACCCGCCGCGCATTTGAAGCTCCGCCAGGCGGCATCGACTGAGGTGCGATGGGGCTTCGCGCCGTGCTGCGCCGGGAAGAGACGGTCGGACCGGCGGCGTTTTCGCAGCCTGGCGAGATGCCGGATCGCGGCCTCGCCTAAAGCGTTTCGACATTAACCTGAGACATATCCGGCAGCCTTGAAGTAGTTCCAGTAGTCTTCTGGAGTGTAGAGATCGCAGATTGATCCGATGGCCTTGAAGACCTCGGTGATGGTTCTTGCCCCGATCTTTCGCAAGTGGGCTTTCCGCTTCGAGAATGCTTGTTCGATGGGGTTCAGATCGGGTGAGTACGGCGGCAGATATAGCAACCAGCAGCCGCGGTCGCGTAAGGCCTGCGCGGGGTCCGTGTTCCAATGCGTGGCGAGGGTGTCGAGGATGACAACCGTGCCTGGTTCGATCTTTGGGACCAGCACGTCGAGGATAGGCAGCTGGTTGCAACCGACATCTCTTGACTGCATGAACTCAAGGAAGCCGCCAGGGATGGAAATCATGCTTGGTATTGCTGGGTCTTTCAATAGCGCCGGGCTGTGTGGTTGGCTGGACAACTGCGGGGCGGGCTTGATCTTGGGTACAGATGTCGGATTGGGATATCTCTCCGGACAAGGTGGCTTTCGAAATGAGCGTTTAAGCGAGAGCATCAGATTGCCTTTGATCCAGACACAAGACCTCAAGGCTTAATGGAAGCTTGACGAGCGGGTCGCCAAGCGACGGGGTCGATAGACCCAATGTCCCGCTGGTTTGATCGCGCAAACGCCCTACTCGTCAAACTCCTTGGTCAGTTCCCGCAAAACCATAATGCTCTCAAATCCCTTGAGCGGAGGTTCGAACAGATGCGTCTCGGTGAACGTTGCATAGTCCTCCATCGAGGCGCAGCGGACGATGATGGCAAGATCCGCTTTCCCGGTGACGTAGAAGATCCGCTCGATCTCCGGAAGACGCCGCAGTTTTTGGTTCAAGATATCAATTCGCTGTGGGTTTTCGCGGCTGATAGACAACAGCACGATGACCCGCGTCGTTGGGCCTTGAAACTTGGGGGCAACGACCGCCACTTCGCGTGCAATTGCGCCGATCTTGCGAAGCCGCTGTACCCGACGCAGGCATGCGGCGCGTGACAGCCCGAGCTTCTCTGAAAGGTCATCGCCAGTTAGTCGACTATCGACCACCAAAAGCTCAAGCAAGCGGTGATCGAATGCATCTAGTTCGTCCATCTATACCTCCAGTTTGAAGTATAATGCTCGCATTTCTCTAGAAATTTTCGCAAAAATGCGGAAATTATAAGACTTGGTCGCAAACATGAAGATAGACTGAGATCAACTACTGGTCACTATTCATGTGGTCCCGGTAGTATCTGCCCCGGTGGCACTTGGACACTACGGAACCGATTTGCTAACACCCTATCAGGCGGCATTCGCGGGCGCAGATGTCAGTCAGGCCTCAGCCGTGCTTTCGCCGCAGTCCAGACGGGCGCGCAAGACACGGGACAATGCGAAATTGTGCCTCTGAACAAGGCAACTTCAAGCCAAACCGTTCCATGGGAAAATTGGCCGCGAACGGCTGCTAGCGGCTTTCGACTTCTTCGTTCGCCTGCTCCTCTAGAACGACGGGGCTCAGTAATCCATCAACAGGCGTCTGAAGCAAAAAAGTGTCCGCAGAGTCAGAAAATGCACCCATCGACTCACAGTTCACAAACATCAAGACGTCTGCCTCTCTGGTGACTCACCATACACGCTCGACATCGGGATGGCTGCCGAAGCTTTTCACTAACGCTCCAACGCAAATATCTGTGTGCCCTTGCGCGTGCCGATCGGGCTGATCACTGCAACCTCACGCTCAATGGCTCCAACTTTTTTCAGGCATTGAAGGCGACGCAAGCAAGTGGCCGGCGACAATCCGATCCCTTCTGACAACTGGGAACCGGTTTGACGTGCATTGACCTCGACCGATGCGAGGATTTTTCAGTCAAAGCTATCAGGCCCTTCCACGGAACGTGCTCCGAATACACTCATCTGCGAGATTTTCGCGGAAATCCGAAAATCGCGCGAAATATTCTTTGCGAATGCAATTCAAACGAGACCCCCTCGTGAACTCTCGGGCTTACAACCCCGTGCAGGTTCACGAGGTGAGCCACATCGCAAACCGATGAAAACACCCCTGGTTTTCGCCCCGGGGTCACCGTGGCATGAAGATGCAACGGATTGATATCCCATGGATTGGAAGCAGAAATGGTTACTAAGAACAATGGTCTAATGATCGAAGCGGCAGTGCACGTTAGGCGACCTAAACACCTGATGGCATTCGACGCCTCAGAGCGCTTCTTCAGCACAAGGATCGGTGGCACGGTCCAAAGAGTGCATAAGGCGCTGTGCGCGCTAAAGCAGACCCTATCAGACATTGGCCGAAACAGGCGTACACTCGACGAGCTTACCAAGATGAGCGATTACGAGCTCGCTGACATAGGGCTGTGCAGGTCAGATCTATCCATCGAAGGCTTGACCATCGTGGCCTCCAAACGTGCTTTGGAGCAGGATGCAGTCGCGAGAGAATTTGCCTCGACACCCGAACATCGGGAGGTTCCCACGCATGAACATTAGCATTGAAAATGTGGGGCCTTACAACAGCGTGAGGCTCTACGGCCGACTCGATAGCGTAGGCGCGGGCTCCATCTATGACGCGATTGTTGGGCTCGGGTCACTGGGTCCAGGCAAGGTCATCGTAAACATGGAAGCAGTGACGCAGGCAACGCGCGCAGGGTGCCGGGCGTTGATTGTCTCTGCGAAAATGCTTCATGCGAAGACAGGTGAAAAACTCTTAATCTATGATGCGTCACATGAATTCGCGGCAATTCTTGAGGGGGCCGGCTACGATCATCTGATCGAGGTTCAGCAACGCTCAGAAGCTCAATCAGATATCGCTGCGTGAGGTCTTGGTGCACTGGTAAGCCACTGAGATTGCCCTTTGGCAGGCGGTTAGCCGAGAAAACATCACTGGGTCGCCTCTTCAGTTTTGCACGAATGCAGAGGCGACACCGGAACACGCGTCATGTCATGCGAAGGCTACGGCGGTGACGCCGTAATCCATTTAAGGCAAATATCGAGGAGATTTGGTCAATCCAGCATCGCCCCGCCGGTTGAACATATGATCGTATGCATTAGCCCGCACCTCTGATCGAGAACGCCGCATCGGCGGAAGACAAGAAACACTGTTCTCAACTTGCTCAATCGGTTCAAGGACTGCGCTGCCACATCACTGTGACGGGGATCGCTCCAAGGTCGTAGGATCGGCGAGACCAAACACCTACAACGAAAACGGCACGGGTTGTGTCCGCATGCCGGTAACATCAGATCCGTATGACTTGCTCAGATAAAGCGCGCCATTGAGAAGGCATCAAGGTCTTGTCGGACCCGTCCGGAAAGCGCGGCTTGCGCTGCTTCGCGTCCCATCAAAGGACCAAGCGTGTAGCCATTCGCGGTGGCGGCCACGCTGACGCCGTCCAGCCCCGGGATCGGACCAATGAGCGGCGCGCCATCAATATCGATGTTCATTGCAGCCCAACTGCGGATGACCTGCAAGCTTCCCAGTTGTGGGACAGTATGAGCGGCAACCCAAAGACTGCCCTCCATGCTTTCGGGTAGGATCTCGGCATAGCCTGAAGGTGCAATCTGAGCGGGCCAAGCGCCTCCGATGATGACAGACCCAGAGGCGGCCTGTTTCATGGTGATATGCCGATCTGCATGGGCAAGAAGACAGGGCACCAGCGTTGGCCCAGGTGCTGTGACCACCATTTGCAGGGGGGCACCGCGAATTGGCAAGTCCACCCCAAGCATCTGGGCAACCTGGCGGGACCAACCGCCAGCGGCGATTAGGATGCGCCGCGCGCGGATGTGACCCCGCGTTGTCGCGATCTCATAAGCACCGCCGTCTCGCGCAATTCCCGTGACCGAGGCAAACTCTTCAATCAACGCACCGGCAGAGCGCGCGGCCTCTGCGAGCAGTGGGGTTGCAGCCAGCGGATTGATTTTGCCCTCTTCAGGGCACCAGGCCGCAGCGACAATCCGGTCCGCAACCGCGGGCATGATCTGCCGGATCCGCGCGGCGTCAATGACTTCAGACTGGATACCGACACGCGTTTCTGCATTGACCTTGTCTTCTAGGAAAGCGATCTGCGCGTCATCTTCGGCGACCATCATCCCGCCGGTCATCTGCATTTCAAAATCCTGAGCGAGGTCTTGCTCTAGCGCGCGCCAAAGCGCGATGGACTCTTGCTGCAGCGGTAGAGTGCGCAGTTGTAGATCGCCGTCGCCAACCGCCTTTCCGCCAAAATCCCAGGACAAAAGTTGCATATGCAGACTGCCTGCATTCCCGCCAGACGCCTCGCCATTCACCCGCCCACGGTCCAGGCAGACGACCGATGCACCCGCGCGTGCAGCGTAGAGCGCCGCGGTTATTCCAGTGATCCCGCCGCCGATGATGACAAGATCCGCCGCATGCGCGCGCAATCGGCGCATCGACTGTCTCGGCGGTCTGATGGACGGAGCGCTCTGACGGTGACCGCCCCATTCAGGTTTCTCGAGCGCCAAGCGACCCAACACAACGGGGCGCGCAGGGATTTGAGGGGCCGAAAGTGCCTCCACGGCCGGAGGATGCCCGGCTGCATTCAGAAAGCGCATTACTTGGGGCAGGCAATAGCGTCCCTGGCAGCGCCCCATACCGACCCTGGTCCTTCGTTTGAGTTCGGCGGGATCCTGTGCGCCAGCGGAGATCGCAGCCTCAACTGTGGAAACCGCAATCTCTTCGCAGCGACACAGAATGACCTCCCCTTCCGG